>NZ_DAITZW010000001.1:0-220012 GCF_036847465.1 Thermovirga lienii
GGTGGAAAAAAAGAGGGGAAATAGAGTTTTTAGGTAGTGGCTTTTATCATGTGCTTGACTAAAGTTTTTGTGTGTCATATTTATTGTGGTGAAGGGTAATGATTGAAGGAGGGAGAGAAAATGTTCAAATTGGTTAGAAGAAGGAAAGCAAAAGGTTTTACGTTGGTGGAACTCCTCATAGTAATGGTCATCATAGGCATCTTGGCGGGAGCCATGCTGTTGGTGATGGGGTCCGGGAAGGACAAGGCGAACGCGACCAAGATAGTGAGCAACTTGAGAAGCATGAAGGCTGCTGCGCTGATGTATTATTTCGATCACAACGATTGGCCAACATCAATTTCAGATCTAGATGACTATATGGATAGGCCTGTTTCCGCTGATGGAGAAATTGTTAAGGCCTACGACATTGATTCAAATGGCAACGGTGTTTATATTAAAGCTACCCTTGAGGATGGCGGTTTTAGAGACAAGTTAAAAGAGATGGCCACTGAAAATGGTTTATATGCGAATATGAACGGTGGAGATTACACAGGCGGTGATAATGTGTACGTAAAGCTAGGAAGCAAATAAAAAGCTCTTAAGTGAAACTAGTTATTTTAGCTTTGTATATTAAGAGGTTGCCAGAGGGAAGAAGAGGAGGTGCCTCAATGGTTGCTCTTTTTGGCAAAAAAGGCCTTGCTGCCGGGCTTTCCCTTTCCAGTGGGCACGTAAGGTACGTGGAGCTTGAAAGGTCCGGAGGGGGGCTTTCTGTGGCCCGTGCCGGCGAGGTGGAGCTCGGGCCGGGTATAGTGGACGGAGAGATGATCGCCGACGTGCAGGCCCTGGAGGGAAAGCTCGAGGAGCTCAAAAGCTGCATTGGCGGCCATTGGGGCGCCCCTGTCTCGTTGAGCCTCCCTTCAAGGGACGTTTTGCTTCGAATAGTTGAGATGCCCTCCTTGGCCCCAGATGAGGCCAAGGAGGCCCTTAAATGGGATTTTGAAAAGTACTTTCCTTTTCCATACGCCGAGGCGGTGTTCGACCTTTCGCCAGTGGACCTTCCGGGGGAACCTGACGTTACCACGTCCAGGTTCCTCGTGGCAGCGGCTCGCCTCAGGGTGGTGGAGGGGCTGATGGAAGTCACCAAAAGAGTAGGAATAAAGGTCAACGCCGTGGAGCCATCGGGAGTTCCCCTCTACAGAAGTTTTAAGGGAGCCCACACAGAGAGCGATATCATAACGGGGACAATGGTGGTGAGCGTTGGCTCTTTGAGTTCCCAAATAATAGTAGGTTTTGGAGATAACGGAATAATATATCGAACCCTCCTTTTTGGAGGAAGGCCAAAGGATGGACTGGACAGCTCTTCAGGCTTCGTGGCAGTCGCCAGGGAGGTTTCTTCCACCTTCACCTACCTGGCAAGCCAATTTAGGGAGATGAGGGTTGATGAGATCATCCTCTGCGGCGATTACGGTAAGGAAGAGCTCCTCAAGGAGGAGCTCCAAAAGGCCACTGATACAGCGGTGGTTGTGAAAGATCCGTGGGAGATCTGGAATATTAGGGGCGCACCTGCCGATAGGTGGGGGTGGGAGACCGCCCTTGGCCTCGCTGTGAGGGATCTGTCATGAAGATAAAACTGGATTTGAGGCCCCAAAGTTATGCAGAGTCCGTATCTAGAGGTGTGGATCTTGCCAAGATAGTTGCTACGGTCTTGGTGCTATCCTTTTTAGTGGTTTCTTTGACTTCATTTGGCTATGGTTTTTACCTTTCGAATGACCTCAAAAAACAGAGGTTGGCCCTTCAGAACAGGATAGAAGCCCTTCAAGTGCAGAACATAAAGCTTGGTAAGGAGCTAAAGAGGCTTAAAGAGAAGGAAGCAGATTATCAAAGTGCCTTGAGCCTAATTGAGAAGGAACTGCCATCCATTGAGTTTTTGGCCTCTCTGGAGAAGGCTTTGCCCGCGTCTGTGTGGCTGGAAAAGATCAACATCTCAAAAGGCAAGGTGGACCTTTCTGGAAAGGCATTTACGGAAAATGACGTGGTCTCCTTCGGTAAAGCCCTTTTAGATGCCCCTGTGGTCAAGGCTGTGGGATTTCCAGTAACCAACAGGGTGGAACAGGATGGGCAAAGCGTTGTCACCTTCTCTTTGAGCGCCTTTCTCGGGGAGTTTAAGGATCTGCGAAGTGTCCTTAGGGAGGAGGTGGCCGCAAGATGAAGCTGCCTCGCAAACGTTTAGTCATATCGCTGGTCCTTTTGCTTTTGTTCGCCCTGATCCTGGGAGGAGAAGCCTTTTTCAGCAAGAAGGTCTTAGAAGAACGGCGTACGATTGACGAAATGCGTCGCCGTGAGGCTATACTGAGCAGAGATGTGATGGACAAAACCAGGTTGATAAAGGCGTACAAGGAAGCATTGAGCACCATAGATGAGTACAAGATAACCTTGCCGGAGGACGAGGTCTCCTTCTATTCGGCGGTGGAGAGGGAGCTTGCCAAAAACGGTATAAAGGTGAACAGTATCAAACCTGGAAAAGGATCCAAAGATCTGAAGGCCATCAACGTGAACTTTGAAGGGCCATATTACGCTGTGCTCAACGTGTTCGCCGATTGGAGGAGCATGGGAGTGGCTGTAAGGATGGTCTCGGCCTCTTTGCAGAAGGACAATGAAATAGAAGGGTACGTGCGGGGAACCGTTACCCTTGAGTCTGCTTTTCCCAAAGGGGGTGAAGGCCAATGATATCCTCTGATTCTTGGCTCGGTGCCCTTTTGGAGTTCTGGGATGAGATAGTGCACGGCGACAAGGTGCCCAGGTTGATAAAGATCCTTTTGGCTGCAGCCCTCTTGGGAGCAACCGTGTGGTCTGGTTACGTATTCAAGGAGCTAACTGAGTTGGCCAAGCCCCAGATTCCTCCGGAGGTAAAACCAAGTCCCAAGGTGGCCGAGGAAGCAAAACGCCTAGATCAAGTGGTGGAAAAGTTCAGGGCTACAGTGCAGGCCAGAGGCGGAAGTACCGAGCTATCCGTGTTGGCTTCCACTATTTCCAGGAAACCCTTTGTGCCTCCGCCTCCTCCAGAACTGCAGGAAGGGGTTTCAGTCACCTTGGCAAAAGAGGTTGCTCCTCCTTTGATCATAGTAAGGGCGATTATTGTAAACGAGCCTGACAGCGTTGCGCTGCTTGATGTAGATGGATTGAGCGATGGATTAGTGGTCAAAAAGGGTGCGTCCTTTGGTGACGGGCAAGGAAGGATAGTGGCTATTTCAGCAGAAAAGGTGGTGTTCACATGGGCCGGTCAAGTGTACGAGGCTTCAATAGAAATGTGAGAAGTTCCCTGCCTGGGGTGCTTAAAACAGTCTTCGTGTTAACGGTGTTGGTCGCAGTTTTCCTTCTAGGGGGAGCTTCTTCCTGGGCGGGCGATGCTCCTAGCCAGGACCTCGCGAACCAGATGCCGACCATGTTGGGCCTAGAGGTAACCCAGGCGGGCGGCAGGGTCCTGTTGATGGAGTTTAAAGGGCATAAGCTTCCCTTACCTGAAGTGCTGTCGACGGAAAACGATCAACTGGTTTTGTATTTCTTGGGGGTAACCCTGCCTTCTGGATTTTGGGAGAAAGACTACAGTTTGCCCCTGCTTCGCAAGGTGAAGCTTTCCCAGGAAGACCAAGGGGTGAAGGCCGTGATTATGGGTAACATGCCCCTTGGCCTGCTCAAGGTGGAGGGTGCACCACCTTCTAGCTTGTTGAGGCTCTATGTTGGGGTTCCTTCCCAAGGAGGAGAGATCGCTCTGAAGGAGGAAATGCTTTTGGAGGGGGCCAAAGAGTTTCCCGGGGGGTCAAAGTACGATCCTATGATGATAACCAAGCCGGTGACCATAGAGATGAGGGACGCTGACTTGAGGGATGTCTTCAGGATGCTTGGGACCATGATGAACATAAACATTCTGGTTGATCCATCGGTTCCTTCCTCCATGGTTACGGTAAGCCTGAAGGACGTTCCCTTCAGGGACGCTCTGCAGTACTTGATGCGCATGTACGAGATAACCTATGCGATGATAGGAAAGACCATGGTTGTAGGCAAGGCTGAAAGCATCGCCAAAACTTTGGGCCTACAGCAGACGCGAGGGTTCCACATATCCTATGCGGACCCCAAGCAGATACCTGCCCTCCTGCAGAGCATTACAGGCGTTACCAAGTTCGTGGTGGACGAGCGCCTCAGGATGGTGTACGTCACCGGAACCGAAGCCCAGTTGGATCATGTCAAAAGGACACTGGAGAGAATAGATCATCCAGGCCTTCAGGTCATGCTCCAGGCGAGGATAATAGAGGTGTCCGATGACGGCAAGGACGAGGTCGAGGCGCTGGTGAACGCTGTTTACAAGAGCTGGTGGGCCTCCTTTGGCGCCTCAGGAGGCATGATAGGTTACTACGACGATAATCAGAACTCGGAGGGGTCGGTTTACGACCCCGATACGGGCGACAGGACCATTGCGCCTCCAGGAGACTTGACCTTCCCGGACTTGAGCAACGGAGCTTTGAAGGTACTGGATGCAGGACTCAGAGCACTGGAAAGCTCATCGAAAGCCAAGGTCCTTGCTAGTCCATCTTTGGTCACTGTGGATGGACAGCCTGCCGAAGTGAAGCTTACGCAAAACTATATTTACCAGTCTGGTCTGGACGATAACGGAAACCCCGAATTTGAGACCGAAGAGGCAGGGCCTATACTGAAGTTCACTCCGAACGTGGGCAGGTCGGGCGTGGTCACAATACAGCTGGATATAGGAACGGGCCAGATTTTGGAGTTCCGAAAGAGCGGCCAGTCGGAAGTGCCTGTCACGAGCAAGAGGAACGTTAAGACCCTTGTAAGGGTACGAAACGGAGAACCTTTTGTGGTTGGCGGCTTGTTCAGTGAGCAGACCACCCGTTCGGTAACCAAGATACCGGTGATAAGCGATATACCCCTTTTGGGTGAGCTGTTCAAGATCCGAAATGCCAGGAAGCAGAACACAGAGGTCGTAATAATAGTGGTTCCCTACATCCTGGAGGTTCCATCAGGCTCTGTGGCGGCCAACTTTTAGGAGGATATTTTTAAATCGTCGATGCTATTGTAAAATACCTATATACTCTTAATTTTGCGTGGGAGGATTGTACATGGCAAGTGTAGTAGAAACAAGTGATTTTCATAGCGGCATGAAAATTAAGTGGCAGGACGGTATTTGGGAGATTTTGGACTGCCAGCATCACAAGATGGGCCGTGGAGGAGCCATTGTTCGCACCAAGCTCAAAAACCTTGATACTGGTGCCATAATTGAGAACTCTTTCAGGTCCGGTGAAAGGTTCGAGCGGGTCACTTTTGATGATAAGCCGGCCCAATTCCTCTATCAGGACGGGGAAAACTATGTGTTCATGGACCTTGGAAATTATGACCAGATCTACATTCCTAAGGATGTCTTGGGGAATGCCGTCTCTTTCCTCAAGGACAACCTGGAGGTATCCTTGAGCATGTATGAGGGTCGAGTTGTTGGGGTTGAACTTCCTAAGAGCGTTGAACTAAAAGTTGTGGATACCTCGCCTGGCTACAAGGGAGATACCGTATCAGGTGGTGGAAAACCTGCCACCCTTGAGACCGGTCTCGTCCTTACTGTCCCCATGTTCATAGAGGTTGGCGATGTGATAGTGGTGGATACCAGGACTGGCGAGTACATAGAAAGAGCAAAAGGTTAAGTAGGAGGGCAATATGACGTCTAAAGAGAGAATAGCTTATCTGGAAGGTTTGTTAGAGGGACTCAAGGTGGAGGATGAAGACACCAGGCGCGTATATGAGGCCATAGTTGAGGCGTTGCGGGCTTTATCCTCGGAGATTGAGGAGCACGAAGAGATATTGACGGAACAACAGGAATTCCTTGGCGAGTTGGCCGATTATTGCGAAGAGTTGGAAGAGGATATGAGTCGGCTTGAGGAAGGACTCGGCGAGGAATGGGAAGAAGAATATGAAGACGATGAAGATCTGGATTATCCTTCCGTTACATGTCCTGAGTGCGGTTACGTTTTCTTCTACGACCCTGAGGAATACGAAGAAGAGGAAGAGCTTCAGTGCCCTGAATGTGGGTTTTTGATGGACCTGCCAAAGGACTAATTCAAACCCTTTGGTGTCAAGAGAGGGGGGTAAGTGGTGGAGGAAAAGGAAAAACACTTGACTGAGGAGGAAACCTCTGAAGGTCTTGAGTCTACTGAAACTTTGGATAGTTCCACGGTGACAGGAAGCGTCAAGATATCAGAGGAAGTGATAGCCCAGATAGCTACCCAGGCATTGTTGAGCGTAAAGGGAGTCCAGCCTGCAAGTCCAGGTCTGGTGGCCAACTTGCGGTTAGGCAAGAAATCTTCCAGTGGAGTTAAGATATCTGTGCACGATGGGGAGGTTCCTTCCATTGCCGTTGAGGCCTATGTGACGGTGAAGTACGGCCTTAGGATCCCTGATGTTGCTTGGGACGTTCAGGAATCCATCAAGAAGAACCTAGAGCAGTTTACTGGGTATACCGTAAAGTCTGTGGATGTATATGTTCAGGGGGTGTTTTTCGAGTCTCCTCAAAAGGAAGAGGAAACAGCCCAATCTTCCGCAGAAACAGAAGGCACCAGTCCCCCTGAAAGGTCCGAGCTGTAGATTTCAAAAATAAAAAAGGCCGGAGCCTTAAAGGGCCGGCCTTTTTTATAGGAGGTTGGCGACATTGTTTTTTTATTGGAAGGATGGACCTTTTGGTAGGTTGTGGGTATCCAAGAAAGGCCTTCAGGATGTGGTCGAAAGGTTTCTGCCGGAAAAGTCTCGATGCGCTGAGCTCTTTTTCGATGGAGAAAGGTCACTGCTTACCCTATCCATAGAACTACAAGGGGACCTACTCGAAGAGGATGCAAAGAGGATAGAGAGAGATTTGGCCTGTGAGTTTTCATCCATAGGCATTGAGAAAGTAGTGTTGAACGTGGTCAAAACTGAAGATGCCAAGGGTGTGGAGGCCTTGCTAGCCAACAGGCTATGTGGTAGGTTTGGTATGGACAAGCCCGTGTTTTGGGCTGTTTTGGCAGGAGCTGTTTCCGCTGCGTTCCAATTGGGACTTAGAGGGATCCTGTGTGCTTTGGGGTGGTCTGTGGCGGGGTTCCTTGTTAGTTTCTTCCTGCTGAGCGATGAAGGAAAGAAAATTACTTCGAAGATCATGTCTTTCTTTAAAAGAGATAAATAACTGGAGGTGGATTTTTGTCTAGATCCTTTCTTCCCCAAAAACGAAGAAGGGCAAGAGAGATAGCCCTTCAGATTCTATACTCGCTGGATGTTAGGGAAGGCTTAGAGCCAGATGAGGCCATAAGCCTTTTCCCATTTAAAGATGAAGAGCCTAGCGTAACTTCCTACGCCATTAAGCTTATAAAGGGAACTTGGGCCAATAAAGAAAACATAGATATGCTCATAAGGACTTACATAACCGGTTGGAGACCCGAGAGAATGGTGGTAGTCGATCTGGTCGCAATTCGCTTGGCTCTCTATGAAGGTTGGATAGAAAAGAGTGTTCCCATGGCCGTGGCCATATCTGAGGCAGTGGAGCTGGCAAAGCACTTCGGCACAGAAGATTCCGGGAGATTTGTGAATGGAGTCCTGGGAAGGATAGTGAGGTCCCTACAGGAGGAATCTTCAGGGGACAATGATAGCGAAGGGTAAAGGGTCCGTGGAACATGATAGTGGAATTCGACGTTGACCAACTTACAGGTTACATTAGAGATCTTTTGGAACAAGACGCCAACCTCCGCAACCTCAGGGTAATTGGCGAACTCTTTGACTTCAAGGTTCACTCATCTGGACATGTTTATTTCACCATATTGGGCAAAGAAAGCCGCTTAAACTGCGTGCTGTTCAAATCTGATGCCAGGGACGTTCCCAAATGGCCGCAAAAAGGGGATCTTGTTGCCGTGGAGGGAAGGATAGGCCTTTACCCTCCCAGGGGGGCTTATCAGCTTTATGCGCGACGTTTGGTGCCCATAGGGCAGGGAGCCATAGCTAGGGCCAAAGAGGAGCTTAGGCTTCGCCTGGAGAAAGAGGGGCTATTCGATATAAGGCTCAAGAGGCCCATCCCCAAACTTCCTCTTAAGGCTGCGGTTATAACTTCACCAACAGGGGCAGCTGTGAAAGACGTGATCAAGGTGTCTTCTGTCAGATTTCCCCAATGCGAGCTCATCATTGTCCCGTGTCTGGTTCAGGGTCTGGACGCTCCCAAGTCTATAGTTAATGCTTTAAGAAAGGTGCAGTACATAGATGGATTGGATGTGGCCCTTTTGGTGAGAGGAGGGGGAAGCCGCGACGACCTGAGTCCCTTCGACGACGAAGCTGTGGTGAGAGCCGTGAGGCTTTGTCCCGTGCCGATAGTTACTGGCCTAGGACACGATATAGACCTTACTTTAGCAGATCTGGCGGCTGACTTACATGCTCCCACTCCCTCCGCAGCGGCTGAAAGGACCTTCCCTGACAGGTTTGCCTTGCTCCATAGCCTGGAAAACCTGAAAAGTGCCATGACAAGAGGAGTAAAAACGAGGTTGAATGAGAGGACCTCCAGGTTGGAACACATTTTTTGCTACATACAAAATATAGTGAACGACAAGTACCTGTGGAGAAATCGCTCTTTATTGGAGAGTTTGTCTAGGGAGCTTGCGAAAAACACCCAAAGGAAAGTAGAAAGCCATAAGCTGTCTTTGGCTAGGGCGGTCGATGGACTGGATGGAGCTTCTCCGCTCAAGATCTTATCGAAAGGGTTTGCTTACTGCAGAGACGAAGAAAAGAACAAGATATCCTCTGCCCTCCAGGTGACATTAGGAGAGAATATCGTTGTTCAGTTTATAGATGGAGATATAAAAGCTTGCGTTACAGATAAAGTACCAGTTGACCGTAGACTTTTGGATTGAAGGGGTGAGGTCCGAATGCTTCCTGATACATTGCGTTGGAACGATAAGACTAAGCAGCTTGAGATACTGGATCAAAGGAGGTTGCCCAGAGAAGTCAGCTACCTTCGCTGCAGTACCGTGGAAGATGTAGCTAGGGCAATAGAAACGATGGCTGTTAGGGGAGCTCCAGCCATAGGTATAGCTGCGGCCTACGGTGTAGTTCTGACCAAACCCATGACTCACGATGCCTTAAAGGAAAGCCTATCCAGGCTTGCTCGGACGAGGCCCACAGCGGTAAACCTCTTCTGGGCCCTAAACAGGATGGAAAAAGTAGCTGAAAGTACAAAAGAGGCTCTCTTGGGAGAAAGACTACTTACGGAAGCTAGGCAAATCCATTTTGAAGACATTGAGATAAATAGGCGAATTGGAATCAACGGGGCGAAGTTATTGCCTGATACTTCCATCGTTATAACCCACTGCAACGCTGGCGCCCTTGCCACGGGGGGGTATGGTACCGCCTTGGGAATAATAAGGGCAGCCAAAGAGCAGGGAAAAAACATAAAGGTATATGTAGATGAAACACGGCCAGTGCTTCAAGGCGCCCGCCTGACGGCGTGGGAGCTCTTCCAGGACGGGGTAGATGTCACTCTTATATGTGATTCGATGGCACCCTTTGTGATGAAGAAGGAGAGGATCCACGGGGTGATAGTGGGAGCCGACAGGGTAGCAAGAAATGGAGACGTGGCCAACAAAATAGGGACGTATGGATTGGCCGTAGCGGCGAAATATCACGGCGTGCCTTTCATAGTAGCCGCTCCCGTTTCGACCATTGACCCCGCATGTTTAGAAGGCGATAAGATACCCATAGAAATTCGAAAAGCAGAAGAGATAAGAAAGCTACCAGGAGGAATGGAAGTTCCTGAAGAAATTCCAGTGTGGAATCCAGCGTTCGACGTCACGCCCAAGGAACTTGTAACTGCCATAGTTACCGAAAGGGGAGTGCTTTACCCTCCCTTTGAAGAGGCCATTGCCCGATTATTTGCATGATCCCTATGTAAGGAAGGAGAGTAAATCATGAAACTTGATAGCACATTGGTAGAAGAAGGACTTAAGAAAATAAATTGGGCATGGAATTTCATGCCGGTTTTGAGGAGCTTTGAGGAGGAGTACCAGAAAGATCAGCCCCTCAAAGGAGAGAGGATATGCACCTGCCTTCATCTGGAGGCTAAAACGGCCTGCCTCCTTCTGACCTTAAAAAAACTGGGAGCAGAGGTCTCTGCAGCGGGCAGCAACCCCCTTTCCACTCAGGACGACGTCTGTGCTGCTCTTGTGTCAAAGGGGATTTTTGTTTACAGCAGAAGGGGAATGTCCACCAGCGAGTACGTTGAAAACCTGAATAAAGCTTTGGACATAGAGCCTACCATAGTTATAGATGACGGAGCGGACCTCATTGCCCTTTTACATACGGAGAGACAAAATTTGCTCCCCCGTATACGGGGCGCAGCCGAGGAAACCACTACGGGTGTGACTAGGCTCAAGGCCATGGAGGCCAGTGACGACCTCTCGTTGGGGGTTATAGCCGTAAACGATGCCAAGAGCAAGTTCCTGTTCGACAATAGGTATGGAACGGGGCAGTCTGTGGTGGATGGAATATTGAGGACTACGAACGTTCTCATCGCCGGTAAGATTGTGGTTGTGGCAGGTTACGGCTGGTGTGGTAGAGGGGTTGCCATGAGGATGCAGTCCCTAGGTGCCAAGGTTATAGTAGTTGAAGTGGATCCCCACAAAGCTTTCGAGGCCCTTATGGATGGCCATTCAGTCATGTCCATGAAGGAGGCGGCTCCTTTGGGGGACATCTTCCTTACTCTGACCGGTAACAGGGACGTAATTCGCAGGGAACATTTCGAGGTTATGAAGGATGGGGCCATACTGGGCAATGCCGGCCATTTCGACGTGGAGATAAACAAAAACCACTTGGAGGAGATGTGTGAAAGTAAGGCCGTGTCCAGAAAGAACATACTCACCTACACTCTGAAGGATGGAAGAAGACTGCACCTGTTGGCAGAGGGGCGCCTGGTGAACCTTGCTGCAGCTGACGGTCACCCGATTGAGATAATGGATTTGAGTTTCTCAACTCAACTTTTGTGTGCCCTTCACATTCGGAAAAAAACTCTGGAAAAGGGGGTAATACCCGTACCGGAGGAGATAGACCGGTTGGTGATGAAAAGAAAACTAAAGACTATGGGAGTAACTCTTGAGGAAATGACCGCAGCTCAAAGAGGCTACTTGAGATCGTGGAAGGAATAGCGGGAAGGAGGGGAGCCCTTTTGAGAACCCTTTTAAGGAGAGTGTACTACGTTGATGCCTTCATGGAGGAGGCCAAGCGGGGAGACATTTTGATCGATGGCGATTCCATAGTGGAGATAGGAGAAGAGATCCCCATATCTGAAGATATGGAGGTATTAGATTGCAAGTTTAAAAAAGCTGTCATTCCGGGTTTGGTCAATGCCCATACTCATGCGGCCATGACCCTCCTGCGAGGGCTGGGAGAGGAAAGACCCTTGAAGGAGTGGCTAGAGGAGAAGATATGGCCGGTAGAGGCCAAGCTCACTCCAGAGGATATATACTGGGGAACTTCCCTAGCCCTTTTGGAGATGACCTCAATGGGTGTTACGGCCTTTGCGGATATGTACTTTGAGATGGAGGAAGTGGGCAGTGCAGCGCAACAGTTTGGAGCAAGATGTGCGCTAGCCAAAGGAATTATAGGGACCGATGAGTCCAATGTGGAAAAGACGCTGAGCTTGATTGACCATTTCAAGGGTCAAGAGCTCGTGAACGTCCAAATAGGTCCCCATGCTCCATATACGGTTCCTGCGGAAATGTACAAAAGATTGTGTGACCTCGCGCTGGACAAGGGAGTGGGGGTTCATACCCACTTTATGGAGGCCCCCTGGGAGAGAGGTTTCCTGATGGAAAAGTACGGAATGACTCCTGTGGATTTTTTGGAGAACTCAGGTCTTCTGTCCGTTCCGGTGGCTCTTTTGGCTCACTGTGTATGGATGGAGGAAGAAGAAATGGAGAAAATGTCCTGTCCTTCCGTGCAGGTTGCTCACAACCCCTCAAGCAACCTTAAGCTCGGTAGCGGCATAGCTCCCCTTAGAGGTTATCTTGACCGTGGTGTTACTGTTTCTTTGGGTACCGATGGTGCTGCAAGCAACAACAGGCTTGACGTGTGGGAGGAGATGCGCCTTGCAGCTTTGCTTCATAAGGGCAAGGAACTGGATCCCACATGTTGCAAAGCTAAAGAGGTCTTGAAGATGGCCACTTTCAACGGTGCAAGGGCTCTTGGTTTCGATAAAGTGGGGAGAATAGAGAGATCCTGGAAGGCTGACCTCGCCATGATTGACTTGGACAAGCCTCATTATGTGGGGTTCGATTGCGCCAACTTAGTCCATTATTTGGTGTATGCGGGAAGCAGCGCAGACGTGGTGGGTACAATGGTAAACGGAGTTTGGGTTTACTACCATGGCAACTACAAATACAAGGAAGCAGAATTTGTGAGGGAAAGAGCCCAGAAATCAAGGGAAAGAATATGTAGTTAGTGGTATAATCTCTAAAACTTTGCATGTGATGTGATGGAAATTCAGGGTATTCTTTGATACGGGGGGTTGGCGAATGCAGGCAAGAAGCGGTAAGGAACTGAGGGAAATGTTTTTGTCTTTTTTTGAGAGCAAAGGGCACAAAAGATATCCGAGCTTTTCTCTGGTACCAGATGATCCCAGCATACTTTTCACCATAGCGGGAATGGTGCCTTTCAAGCCTTATTTCTTGGGACAGAAGACCCCAGAGGTTACCCGAGCTACTACCTCCCAGAAATGCGTGAGGACGAACGACATAGATAACGTGGGAAGGACTGCTAGGCATCATACCTTCTTCGAGATGCTAGGAAACTTCAGCTTCGGAGATTACTTCAAGAAAGAAGCTTCCCTTTTCGCTTGGGAGTTTCTTACGGAGCGTGTTGGGCTGGATCCTGACAGACTGTATCCCACTATTTACAAAGACGATGAGGAAGCTTTCGAGATATGGAATAAGGTAGTTGGTGTACCAGCAAACAGAATATACAGGCTCGGAGAAGAGGATAATTTTTGGTCCGTTGGACCCGTTGGTCCTTGCGGCCCCTGTTCTGAGCTGATCTACGATCAAGGCCCGGAGTTTTCCTGCGGGAGCCCTGATTGCGGCTTGGAGTGCGATTGCGACCGTTACTTGGAGGTTTGGAACCTTGTGTTCATGCAATATAACCGGGACGAAGAAGGGAACCTCAATCCTCTTCCGAAGAAAAACATAGACACGGGAATGGGACTTGAGAGATTGGCCTCTGTTGTTCAGCAGGTAAAAGGAGACTTCGAGACGGACCTTTTCAAACCACTGGTAGCCAAGGCCTCTTCCATAATGGGCGTAAAGTATGGGTCCGGAGGAAGGGAAGATATGGCCGTAAGAGTGGTTTCTGACCACTTGAGGGCAGTTGCCTTCATGATCGCTGATGGCATAATGCCTTCCAATGAGGGAAGGGGCTACGTCCTCAGAAGAATATTGAGGAGGGCAGTGCGCTACGGACGCCTTGCCGGGGTGGAAAGGCCATTTCTCACTGAACTTTTGCCGGTATTGAACGAGATAATGGCAGATCCCTACGAAGAATTGATACTCCACAAGAACTTGATAGAACAGGTAATTGAGCAGGAGGAGTTGCGGTTTGGAAGGACCTTGGAGCAGGGTACAACGCTGCTTGAAGAGGAGATCAGGAACGTGAAAGGTTCCGGAGGGAAGACCTTGAGCGGTGTTGTTGCCTTTGAACTGTATGATACCTTTGGATTCCCCTTCGAGTTGACCGAGGAGATATGTAAAGAGGCGGGGATAGAGGTCAAGTTCGAGGAATTTCAGAAAGAAATGGAAAAGCAAAGGGAAAGAGCCAGGGCTGCTTGGGCCAAGTCCGAGAGCAACAAAATAGAGATGGACGAAGGGCTGTTAAAAGATTTGGAGCCCAGCGAATTTACCGGGTATGAAAAGGAAGAAGACGAAGGAAAAGTTTTGGCCGTGGTCGTGGATAATGAAAAGAAAGAGGCTTGTGCAGAGGGTCAAGAATGTTATGTGGTGCTCAATAAGACACCCTTTTACGGTGAAAAAGGTGGCCAGGTGGGCGATGAAGGAGTTCTCGAATGGCAGCCTGGAGGGCGAGCAAAGGTCTTAGACACCCAAGTGTCCTCTGGTGGGCATTATGTGCACAAGGTGAGGGTGGAGTCTGGCAAACTCAAGGTGGGAGACTTCGTAGTGGCCAAGGTCGACAGCGGAAGGAGAAAGAAGATAAAAGCTCACCATACATCTACCCATCTCCTCCACGAAGCCCTAATAAGGGTGCTTGGCGATCACGTTAGGCAGGCCGGGTCCCTTGTTGCACCGGATTTCCTGAGGTTCGACTTTACTCATGTTAAGCCTATGACAAAAGATGAGATAAAAGAGGTTGAGAACATAGTGTTCGGGGTAATTACCGATAATCTTGCTTTGGAAACTCACATTACGAACATCGAAGAGGCGAAGAAGTTGGGAGCCAAGGCCCTATTCGAGGAAAAGTACGGAGATAAGGTCAGGGTCATAGTAGTTCCCGGCTATAGCGCCGAGTTGTGCGGTGGAACCCATGTGAACCGCACTGGTGACATCGGTGTTTTCAAGATAGTCAAGGAAGAGGGTATAGGAGCAGGCCTGAGGAGGATAACTGCCCTCGCCTCGGATGCTGCTTTCCTTAAGTTCCAGGAACAGGCAGAGAAGCTTGACGAACTTTCGGAGATTTTCGAAGCAGAGGAAGGCCAGCTTAAAGAAAAGGCCCTTTCCTTGCTCGAGCAGCGCAAAAAACTTCAGGACGAGGTGGAAAGACTAAACGTAGAAAAGGCCCAACTGGCTGTGGATGAAATGCTGCAGAAAGCTGTCGAAGTTGAAGGTGTTTTGCTATGCTCGGGAATATTTGACGAACTGCCGCCCAATGTTCTTCGCCAGGTGGGAGACAAGATAAGGAACAGCCGTAAATCCAGCGTGACCATTCTAGCGTCCAAGACGAAGGATCAAGTGACCTTTGTGGTGATGGCCGACAAGGATGCCATGGCAAAAGGAGTTCACGCTGGCAAACTGGCCAAGTCCATCGCCCAGCTTCTGGGTGGCGGTGGGGGAGGACGTCCGGACGTCGCTCAGGCGGGAGCCAAAAAGGTTGATGGAGTGAAGGAAGCACTTAATAAGGCTATAGATATTCTGAGGGAAATGATAGGATAATGAAGAGGTTTCTAGGCCTGGACATTGGAACCAAGAGAATTGGTGTTTCTGTAAGTGACCCCCTTGGTAGTTTCGCCCAGGGGGTCGCTGTTTTGGACGCCACTGGGGACTGGATGGCAGAATTGGACAAGCTTGTGGCACACTATAAGGTGGGTGTTATAGTTGTAGGTATGCCCTATCGAACGGATGCTTCGGTAGGTCCTGAGGCTCTGAAGATAAAAGACGTTGTATCTAGTCTGAGACAGAGATATCCAGACCTCGATGTTGTTCTCTGGGATGAACGATTCACCACTACCATAGCGGAAAAGGCAATGATAGAGGCCGATGTGAAGAGAAAGAAACGTAGGCAGAACATCGATATGGTAGCAGCGAGCATAATGCTTCAAGACTTCTTGGAGCACTATAGCAAGGGGGGCAGCTAGGGTGTCAGTACCAAAGGGTGTAAAACTGACTCCAATGTTGAAACAGTATGACTACTGGAAAAGACAATACCCTGATTGCTTGCTCTTCTTCCGGATGGGAGATTTTTATGAGATGTTTTTTGAGGATGCCCAGAAGGCATCCTCAATTCTAGGTATAGCGCTCACTGCTCGGGACTCGGCTAGGGAGATTCCCATGGCTGGTGTCCCTTACCATGCTGCGGAAAACTACATATACAGGCTCATAAAAGCGGGGTTCAAGGTGGCCATCTGCGAACAGGTTACCGAACCAGACGGTAAGAACTTGGTGGAAAGAAAGGTAGTTAGAGTTATAACTCCTGGAACGTTCGTGCCCGCAGACCTTCCGATGGAGAGCAAACTGGCGGCGGTGAGAATAAAAGACAAGGTCATGTATTTAGCCCTTTTGAACTGCAGCAGCGGCAGGCTTGAAGCTGCCACGTTGCCTGAAGAAGATGGGTTGGGGCTTTTATGCTCCTTTGCACCGTCCGAGTTGGTGATCCCGAAGAACCTAAAAGAAGACACCCGCAAAAAACTCCTTCAATTCATGGAGCCAAGGATAGTGGAAAAAGATCCTGACGATTTTGATCCGAAAGAGGGAGCAAGAAGGTTTTGTAGCGAGTGGGGTATAGCTACCCTAGAGGGTTTCGGCTTCCAAGAGGACGATGGCAGCATAGGGGCAGCGTGGGCTGCATATAGCTATTTAAGGGAAACCCAATTTGGCGTGGTAAAGCACATTAAGAGAATACACAAAAGCCACTTTTCTAGTGAGCTTATAATGGACTACTCCACTCAGAAGAACCTGGAGCTTATAGAGGGAGACAAGTTGACCCTTTTCTCTGTTTTGAACCGGTGTGGTACCCCAATGGGTAAGAGACTACTGAAGGAGTGGCTGTTGCACCCGCTGGTGGACCATGAGCAGATAAGGAAAAGACATGATGGAGTAGAGAAGTTGCTGCAAAACTGGACAGAACTTCAAAGGCTTCGCGAGGTTCTTTCAAGTTGCGGTGATGCCGAAAAAGCCTTATCCCGGTTGGGAATGGGGCTTGGCACCCCAAGAGACCTTGGAGTGATAAGGGACACTCTTGGTGTCTTGCCTGATGTAATGGAAGTAGTTCGAGATGCCTTCATTGACGAGGTGTTGGATATTCCTGGAGATCCTAGAGATCTAAGGGCCAAGCTGGAATCAGCCCTATGTGATGAACTTCCCAAGAATATCAAGGACGGAAACGTTATAAGAGAGGGCTTTGATCAGGAACTTGATTCTTTGCGCTACTTAAGGAGCCATTCCGGAGAAGAGCTTAATGCCATTTTGGAGAGGGAAAGAGAGAAAACAGGCATCAAGAACATGAAAATAGGTTTCAACAAGGTGTTTGGATACTACTTGGAGATCAGTAAATCCTATCTGGATAAGGTGCCCCAAAACTATATAAGAAAGCAGACGCTGGTAGGTGGAGAACGTTTTATAACTGAGGAGCTAAAAGAGCTTGAAGAAAAGTTGATGACCTTGGACATCCAGATCGAGGCGAGGGAGAAGGTCCTTTACGAATCCTTAGTGCAGGAAGTTCTGGAAAATAGCTCTACCATTCAGGACATAAGTGATTTCATAGCAACGTTGGATGTCTTGTGTTCCTTTGCTGTCAAGGCGCGAGAATGTAATTACGTAAGACCCGCTATTAACGATGGATATGTCATAGCGCTTCGGGACGCTAGGCACCCGGTGGTGGAAGAAGCTCTAGGTAGCAGGGCCCCTTTCACTCCCAACGACGTTTTGTTGGATTCCTACGGCAAGAGGATAGCAATAGTAACGGGTCCCAACATGGCTGGGAAGTCCACTTATTTGAGGATGGCAGCCCTTTTGGTTATCATGGCTCAGGCAGGAAGCTTCGTTCCTGCGTCAAAAGCTGAGATAGGTATAATAGACCGTATTTTTTCCAGGATAGGGGCAAAAGACGAGCTTGCCAGGGGTAAAAGCACCTTCATGGTGGAGATGGTTGAAACAGCCAATATTCTCAGGAACGTTACACCCCGGAGC
Source organism: Thermovirga lienii (assembly GCF_036847465.1). Classification (NCBI taxonomy): domain Bacteria; kingdom Thermotogati; phylum Synergistota; class Synergistia; order Synergistales; family Thermovirgaceae; genus Thermovirga; species Thermovirga lienii. The sequence continues at coordinate 17,664 of NZ_DAITZW010000001.1, forward strand.
CTTGTGATACTTGATGAAATTGGCAGGGGGACTTCTACGTACGACGGTATAAGCATAGCCTGGGCTGTACTAGAATATTTGCACAAGGTGTGCGACGGCATGCCTAAAGTCCTTTTTGCAACTCACTATCACGAGCTAGCGTCCCTTGCGGACTCGTTGCCCGGACTATTCAACCTCAGCCTGGCAGTGGAAGAGACCGAAAAGGGCATAGTGTTTTTGTACAAACTGGAGCCTCAGCCGGCGGACAAATCCTACGGCGTCGAGGTAGCGAAACTGGCAGGAGTCCCAGAGGCGGTTATCAAGCGCTCGATGGAGTTGTTGAGGCGTTTCGAGGAAGAAAGAAACTTAAAGGAACTGGGCGGGGAAGGGCAAGTTGATAATGGAGTCAAGGTCAAACAGTTAGGGCTTTTCCTTCCTGAAGCCGAGGACCTGGCCAGGGACATAGCTTCCTTGGATCCTGATAATTTGACCCCGCTGGGGGCCTTGGAACTCCTTTACAAATTAAAAGACAGAGCGAAGGAGATAATTGGAGAGAATTGAGAAGAATAGAAAAGCTTAAACCCGACGTTTCTGCAAGGATCGCCGCAGGAGAGGTAATAGAGAGCCCTGCATCTATAGTGAAGGAGCTTATAGAGAACTCCCTGGACGCTGGTGCTACTACTATAAAAATAGCTTTGAATCAAGGTGGCAAGTCCAAAATAGTCGTCGAAGACGACGGGGTTGGCATTTTGTTCAACGATTTGCCCCTAGCCGTGGAGCGCTTCGCAACCAGTAAAATATCCGACGTTGATGACCTGGGCCATATAGGCACGTTTGGCTTTCGCGGAGAAGCATTGGGCAGCATTGCTGCGGTAAGCAGGCTGGAGATACGTAGCATGGCCAGGGAGGAAGGGGAAGGTGGACTGTTGATATGTACTGCTGGCAAGGTGGAACTTCATAGGAGGATAAACACCTTTCCAGGCACCAGGGTGCAGGTTGAAGACCTCTTTTTTAATTTCCCAGCCAGAAGAAAGTTTCTTAAAAGTTCTCAAGGGGAGACACGAAGGGTGTCTTCAGTGGTTAGAGATTATGCGGTCGCCTTCCCTGATAAGGTTTTTACATTGATGAGTGAGGATAGGGTAATTTTTTCAACGGAGGGCAATACCGAAGAGAGGACGTCCCTGGACATCCTGGATAAGATATGGCCTTCACATTGTCCCATTCAGCAGGGGAAGGTGGATTTTGCCCCTGTCAAGATAACCGCTTTTTGGCAACCCTTGAGGGAAGGCACCAGAGTGAACCTTACCGTCTTCGTCAACGGAAGGAGAGTGCAGGACTCAGTGGTGAGGGCGGCCATATCGTCCTTTGGACAGGCTGCTTCAGGACTCTGGTTTGTGATCGTAGAGGTACCACCAGAAGACTTGGACGTGAACATACATCCTGCCAAAGCGGAGGTGCGCTTCAAAAACAGCGGAGAAATTTACAAGGCTGCCAGCAAGCTCGTAGAGGACATGCTAATGGGATCAAAACAAATGTTCTCCATACCTTTGCGGCCCTCTTCAGAAGGTAGGCCGGTTCTAGCTCAGACAGAAGATGACGGAGAAGAACCACAAAAGTGGGAAAGGGATTTGGGAGAAAATTTAGGAGGAAACGGTCCTGAAGAGGCACAGTACGCGGATCACGGGGAAACTTTTTTGCAGTTTGTTGATGAGGATGATCAACATGTAAGGTTTTTAGGAAGGCTTTCCAGTGGTTATCTGTTGTATGAGTATTCTACTAATTTTGTCTTACTGGACCCGCATGCATCCCACGAGAGGATACTATTTGAGTTCTTCTTGAGCAGGATAAGAGATGGCTCAAGGCAGAACATATATCCCGAATTAGAACTCCCCCCTAGTATCTCCGAGGTTGCAAGGGAGTGGGTCAAGGTCTTGGAAGAGTGGGGTTTTTCCTTCAAGGAGCGGGAGGGAGTATTGTATCTTTCTGGGGTACCGGCGGGGATATCTGAAAAGAATTTGAGCCCCATAGGTGTTTTGAGGCTTGCTTTGGATGCTGCCGAAAAGACGGCGGGAGAGGATTTAGCGGAAGTTTTTGCAGAAGGGTTGGCCTCTGAAGCTTGTAAAGGTGCCATAAAAATAACCAAGATAATAGAGGAAAAGGAAGCTTTAGCCCTGTGGAATGAACTCTTTGCTTGCAAAAAACCTCAAGCCTGTCCTCATGGAAGACCCACTCACGTTGTCGTTACGGCAGAAGACATGGAAAGACTTTTCAGGAGGAAATGATGAATATGCGTTCTGGAAATTATTTATTGTCCATAATAGGTCCGACTGCGGTGGGTAAAACTGCTTTGAGCCTAAAGTTGGCCGAGGCTCTTGATGCTGAGATAATCTCGGTGGATTCAAGGCAGGTTTACAAGTATCTTGATATAGGAACAGATAAGGTTTCAGAGGAGATAAGAAGCAGGATCCCCCACCACCTGATCGATGTTGTGGATCCAAAGGAGGTTTTCTCCGCGGCTACTTTTGTGGAGATGACGTTGAAGGTGATCAAAGATATTAGGCAGAGGGGCAAGATACCCATCTTGGTGGGAGGGACGCCTTTTTATTATAGTGCTCTCTTTGATGGCATACTCACCGAATCTTTACCCAAGGACGAAAAGGTGAGAAAAGAACTGGAACTATTGTGGAATCAGGGATGTAAAGAAGAATTGAGGGAGAGACTTAAAAGGGTTGATCCCAAGATATATGATAAGGTGCACCCTAACGACGGCAGGCGTATAATTAGGTTCATTGAGGTCTTTATCTTGACAGGCAAACCCATGTCTTGGTGGAGTTCCTTTGCGAAAAAGCAAAAATCTCATTTTAGGCCCCTTTATTTGGGGTTGTACAGGAATAGACAGGCTCTTTATAGAGCCATTGAAGAGAGAGTGGAAAAACAGTTTTCTGAGGGTTTCGTGGAGGAAGTAGGCAGGCTACTTTCCATGGGATATGATGAAAAACTCCCTGCCATGCAGGGCTTTGGATACAAGGAGTTGGTTTTGTTCCATAGGGGGGTTCTTTCCCTTGATGAAGCCAAGCAGGGTGACATAAAGGCAACCAAGGCTTTTGCTAGGCGCCAGATGACGTGGTTTAGACGTTTTTCGCCCAGTTTGTGGTATGATGTAACGGATAGAGTGCCCTATCAAGACATAAGGCAAGTGGTAGAACGTTGGAGAACGATATTAAATTGGTAGAACCCAAAGTGATTTTAGCAGATCCTATAGGCTTTTGTTTTGGAGTTGAGAGGGCAGTGAACCTTCTAGAGGAGGCCTTAAAGGTCCACGGAAAGGTTTACTGTATTGGTAGTCCCATACACAACCCACAGGAAACTGCGAGATTGGAAAATAAAGGCCTTGTAGTTGTGGATTCGGGGGAAGAGATCCCCAACGGGTCTGCCGTGTTCGTGAGAGCCCATGGGTTGCCTGAAGGAGATAGAAGAGAGCTTTTGAGTCGAGGCCACTCGCTAATAGATGGAACGTGTCCTTTCGTCTTCAAGGCTCAAAAGAAGGCCTCCTTCCTCATTTCTCAAGGATACAGGGTGCTTATTTTGGGAGATAAGGATCATCCAGAGGTCAAGGCCATAACCCAGCACTTAGGCGAACGTAGTAGTGTAGTGCTTCCAGGAGAGCCACTGCCTGAGGAAGTGTCCGGGGGCAAGGTTGGTATAATCTCCCAAACTACACAGAGGCTGGAAGATCTAGCCAATTTGGTTCAGCTTGTGGTCCCAAAGGCGAGCGAGCTCAGAGTCTACAACACCATATGTGGGGCTACTGAGGCCAGGCAGAAAGCTGTAGCTGAACTGGCCGGAATAACTGACGGTGTTGTGGTTATCGGGGGGAAAAATAGTGCCAATACCAGAAAATTGTTTGAAATAGCCCTGGAAAGGAATAACCAGGCTATTTGGATAGAAGAGGCGTCGGAATTGGATTGGAGGTGGTTGGAAGGTAAGAGTATCATAGGAGTTGCCGCTGGAGCCAGCACTCCAGATTGGCTTATCGACGATTTTTTAAAGCTGCTGGGCAAAGCGAAGGGTGTAGTCAAGGAGGATGGAAGGTAAATGTTGATGGACGAAAACAAACAAAACAGGGAAAATTTCGAAATGAGCAATAACAAGCCCCAAGACACTCAGGCACCAAAGCCTCAAGAAAACGAGGAAACGATGGAAAACATCTTTGAACAGTACATTGCAGACGACATACGCCGTGGGAAAGTCGTTGAAGGTGTGATAGTAGATGCTACCGATGGAGGGTGGCTGGTCGATGTAGGTTTTAAGGTAGAAGGTTTTCTGCCTAAAAACGAGTGGAGCCAGGGTATTTTGGTAGAGGAGAAAGAAACGCCACAGAAGGGGGAGACAGTGACTGTAAAGGTTGTCTCCATAAAGCACGGAGAAGAATCTCAGCTCATAGTGAGCCGGTGGCGCTGTGAGTTTGACCGTCGTTGGAACGAATTGGAGAAACATCTTGAACAAAGCGACATAGTTACGGTAAAGGGGCTCCGCAAGGTCAAAGGAGGACTTATCGTAGATTGTCTAGGTTTGGAAGGTTTTATTCCTATTTCCCATACATCTGAAGAAGGCAAAAGCGTAAACCTTTCCAAGTTGGTTGGCGGGACCTTCGATGCTAAAGTCATAGAGAAGGACCGCAGGAAACGCAGGCTTGTCCTTTCGAGGAGGGTAATATTGGAAGAGGAAAGGTCCAAGCTTCTAGATGAATTCTATGGAAAGGTTTCCGAGGGAGATGTGGTGGAAGGTACGGTTTCAACGGTAACCTCCTTCGGAGCTTTTGTTGATTTAGGACCTATAGAAGGACTAATCCACAATAGCGAGCTATCTTGGCAGAAAAACGTAAATCCAAGGGATGTGGTCTCCAAGGGAGACAAGGTGTCTGTCAAGGTGATTGGAATAGATAGGGAGAAAAATAAAATTTCTCTGAGTTTGAAACAACTGCAACCGGATCCCTGGGAAAGTGCCAAGGAAAAACTTTCCGTGGGAGACATAGTAAAGGGAACGGTAACGAACGTGATGGATTTTGGCGTGTTCGTCGAGGTTTTGCCAGGGGTCGAGGGCCTTATCCATATCGGTGACCTGAGCTGGCACAGGATCAAACATCCAAAGGAAGTCGTCAAAAAGGGCCAGACCATAGAAGTCCAAGTTCTTTCTCTGGATTGGGAGAACAAGAGGATAGGCTTAGGTTTGAAACAGCTTCATGACCCGTGGAAAAACATAGAAGAAAGATATCAAGTCAACCAGGATTACCCAGTAAAGGTCGTCAGGCTTACCGATTTTGGTGCCTTCGTAGAATTAGAGCAAGGTGTTGAAGGGCTGATACACGTCTCCCAAATCGCTAGAAAGAGGGTAGAAAAGCCCTCGGACGTTCTGTCAATAGGCCAAGAGGTTCAAGCAAGGCTTGTGGACATGAGGCCTCAGGAGAGAAGAATCAGATTAAGCATTGCGGCCATAGAAGAGGAGAAGTATAGAAAACAAAGGGAAGAGGAAAAGAAGCAGCGTATGGCAGAGCAGGCTAAAAGTAAGCCTCAATTTGCTTCAGATGAAGACAATGTCTCTGTTACCATAGGCGATATCTTGGGAGATTTTTTAAAGTAAGAGAACACTCCGAGTTTGTGCCCGGGCCCTAAATAGGGGCCCGGGTACAAGTGAAAGGAGAAAAAAGATGACCACCTTAAAGGTACGAATCTATCCCGATCCTATTTTGCGTAAGGAAGCTGCTCCCGTGGAAGTCTTCGACGGAGAGCTGGAGAAGTTCATAAAGGAAATGTTTGATGTCATGAGGAAAGAGGACGGCGTTGGGTTGGCCGCTCCTCAGGTAGGTGTGAGCAAGCAGATAGCCGTAGTGTCCTATGGAGGACAAGACTACGTTTTGATAAACCCCAAAGTGCTGGAATCGTCAGGTAGTGAACGCCGTGAGGAAGGATGTTTGAGCGTCCCTGGAATATACGAAGAAGTGGAGCGCCCTTATCGTGTAGTGGTGGAGGCCTGCAATGAAAAGGGAAAGGTGGAAAGGATAGCCGCTGAGGGGTTTCTGGCCAGGGCCTTTCTTCACGAAATTGACCACTTGCGAGGAAAACTTTTCATAGATTATCTTTCGGTTTTAAAGAGGCAGATAATAAAGAAAAAAATGCGCAAACACTGGAAGGAGTGACCTTGTTGGCTTTTTGGTTTATGGGGTCAGGAGGTTTTGCGGCTAGATGTCTGGACCAAATAGTTGGGAGTGTGCCGATCAGTCTGGTAGTGACCAATGTTCCATCTAAGGCAGGAAGAGGCCTGAAAGAGAGGCCAACACCGGTTGATATCTTAGCAAGCAGTTTAAAGTTGAATGTCCACAGAACCAGCAACCTTTCGAAAGATGAACTTCTTATAGCCCTTTTGAAAGACCACTCTCCAGAGGGCATATTTGTAATAGATTTCGGTCATATAGTAGATGAACCATACCTTTCTTGGGGTAAAGTAGGTTGCTTCAACGTGCATCCTTCTTTGTTGCCCCGGTATCGGGGAGCTGCTCCAGTCCAAAGGGCCATAATGAATGGAGACAGAAGGTCCGGTATAACTGTCTTCAAGTTGGTCAAAAAGATGGATGCCGGGCCCATATTATTGCAGGAAGAGGTTGAAATCCCCATTAACGCCACGGCAGGGGAAATGTTGGAATTCATGGCAGTTAAAGGTGGCAAAATATTGCTGGATGCTCTACAATTATTCTTGGAGGGTAAGATAGTACCGAAGGATCAGAGGGAAGAAGAGGCGACATATGCGCCGAAGATAGATAAAGCCGAGAGTAAGTTGAGCTGGGACCTACCTTCCGAGAAATTCCATAACATAGTGAGAGCTTTGAATCCGAATCCTGGAGCATATTTGATGTACAGGGGAAAGAGGTTAAAGATTTGGAAGACCTTGATGGCGAATGCTGTTGAGGGTGCACCGGGGCAGGTCGTGGCACTTGATAAGGGTTTCCCTGTGGTCTCTTGCGGAGAAGGTGCTGTGACATTGATGGAGGTCCAAATGGAAGGCAGAAAACGTCAAGATGGAGCATCTTGGTTTTTGGGGGCAGGTTTAAAGGAAGGGGATATGATTCTTTGATTATCAGAGAAGATATAGTAAAGGACTTAGTGGCGAAGTATCCATGGCCAAAGGCCATAGCGGTAACTGGGGCGTTGGGTTCGGGCAAGACCGAGTGGGTTTTGAATCTGGCCTTTGCGCTAAAAGCAACAGCAGTTCCAGTCACAGTAGCCGACGTAGACATAATAAATCCATATTTTTGTGTGAGGCAGATTCAGACACGTTTGGAGGAAGAGGGCCTTACTATAATAGCTCCTCCAGAGAGCGCCAAATGGTCAGATATGCCAGTCTTATCACCCAAAGTAGGATGGGCTTTAAAGGATCCAGAAGGGAAGCTTTTGATGGACATTGGCGGAGATGCCATAGGAGTAAGGGCATTGAAACAGTTCTCTGACCTTTTGGAAGATGTAGGATATATGTTGATGCTTATAGTTAATACCTTTCGTCCTCAAACTTCCGATACTCAAGGCATTGCCGACATGATAAGGCGGATGGAATCCATAAGCTCCTTGAAGATAAAAGCTTTGGTCGCAAATTGCCACTTGATGGAGGAGACCACTGTTGATGAGTTGGTACATGGAATAAATAAGGCCCGGGAAGCATCGAAGGAACTTTCTCTTCCCTTACTTTATGCCACAGTGCCTCCGAGCCTTCACTCCGAGATGGACAGGATTTCAAGTGTCATAGATGTTCCTCTTTGGCCCCTTGAGCGCAGAATGATGCTGCCGTGGGAGGAAGATTACATGTGGACTAGGCAATAAGATACTGGGCCTGTAAGGCTGGTAGGACTTGATTAGGCGGAGCAGAGGAAAATATTTGGGAGAAAGGTGGGTGTGGTAATGGCAAAAGGTCGCATTGAGGTTTTTGAGGAATACTGTAAAAGTTGCGGGCTTTGTGTGGCGGCCTGTCCAATGAAGGTTTTGCGCATATCCGATAAGATCAACAGCAAGGGGTACAGACCTGTAGAACAGTTCAAAGAAGGCTGCATTGCCTGCAAGATGTGCGCTACGACATGTCCAGATGCTGCTATAGAAGTTTACAAGATTGAAGATAGTCAATAGGCCTCCGGAGGTGAACCATATGGCTAGGGTTTTGATGAAGGGAACAGAGGCTATAGCTGAAGCTGCCATACAGGCAGGTTGTAAGTACTTTTTTGGTTATCCTATAACTCCCCAGAACGAAATTCCTGAGTACATGTCCGCAAAGCTGCCTAAAATAGGGGGAGCGTATGTTCAGGCAGAAAGCGAAGTTGCGGCAATAAACATGGTGATGGGTGGAGGAGCTACAGGTACAAAGGTGATGACGTCCTCTTCCAGCCCGGGGATCTCTCTTATGTCCGAGGGATTGAGCTACATCGCTGGATGTGAGATTCCGGCCGTCATAGTGAACGTGATGAGAGCAGGTCCAGGTTTAGGCGGCATTCTACCCGCCCAGGGTGATTACTTCCAGGCAACCAAAGGCGGTGGAAACGGCGACTATAGGTTATTGGTGCTTGCTCCCAGCACACTGCAAGAAGCAGTGGACTTGACCCAGTTGGCTTTCGATTTGGCCTTCAAGTATAGGAACCCGGTGATGATACTTGCGGACGGTTTCATGGGGCAAATGATGGAGGCCGTAGAAATCAATGAGTACAAAGGACAGGAGTTCGATGTGGTCCCGTGGGCTTTGGGAAACATGGAAAAACGAGGAAAGAGGACCATTCTTAAAAGTCTATATCTTAACCCAGAAGACCTGGAAAAGCACAATTTTAAACTTAATGAGAAATATAAAAGGATGCAGGAAGAGGAGGTTAGATACGAGGAATTTCATGCTGAAGACGCGGAGGTTTTGATTGTGGCTTTTGGAACCACAGCACGTATAGCCAAGTCCGCCATACTCAACCTCCGAAAAGAGGGCAAGAAAGTCGGTATGATAAGGCCCATTACTCTTTTCCCGTTCCCCTATGATGCGGTAAAAGAAAAGTCAGACAAGGCCAAACACGTCCTTGTAATAGAAATGAACATGGGGCAAATGCTAGAGGACGTGAAACTCGCGGTTGGAGAGAGAGCTCCGATCTCTTTCTTTGGGCACGCCGGTGGTATAGCTCACTCGGTGCAGGAAATAGAGGACAAAATAAGGGAAATCCTCTAATAGAGGGGGTTAAATCATGAAAGAGACCAAAGTATACGAACGCCCAAAAAGCTGGAAAAAGGATGTCCACACTCATTATTGTCCTGGTTGCGGCCATGGCATAACCCACAGGATCCTTTGTGAGGTCATAGATGAGCTTGGAATTCAAGAAAAAACCATAGGCATTGCACCTGTGGGGTGTGCAGCGCTGATGTATGACTATATCGATGTGGACTTTTGCGAAGCTCCCCACGGCAGGGCACCGGCCCTTGCTACAGGCCTAAAGAGGACTAGGCCAGACCAGATAGTGTTTACATACCAGGGAGATGGAGATCTAGCGTCCATTGGGACTGCAGAGATCGTTCATCTGGCCAACAGGGGAGAAAAAGTTACCACGATATTTATAAACAACGCCATCTACGGCATGACAGGAGGACAGATGGCCCCTACGACCCTCATAGGGCAACGAGCCACTACATGTCCAGAAGGTAGGGACCCGAACCTCACAGGCTATCCTATTAAGGTGTGTGAGCTTTTGGCTACGCTAAAAACCCCTGCGTACATTGCAAGGGTAAGTGTAGCCCAACCTAAATACATAATTGAGGCCAAGAAAGCAATAAAGAAGGCTTTCGAGTATCAAATAAGCGGCAAGGGATATTCCTTTGTGGAGGTTCTCTCTAACTGTCCCACCAACTGGGGTATGCAACCAGTTAAGGCTTTTGAATGGACAGTAAGTGCCATGATGCCATATTACCCTCTGGGTGTTTTCAAGGATTTTGACAAGGAGGCTGAATAATATGGGAGGCTTCTACAGGAGTTTGATCGCGGCTGGTTTTGGTGGTCAGGGCATCATGGTTTTGGGGCAATTGGTAGCTTATACGGCAATTAACGAAGGCCGTCACGTAACGTGGATTCCTTCTTACGGTCCTGAAATGAGGGGCGGGACGGCAAATTGCGGAGTGGTGGTAAGCGATGAGGAGATAGCCTCTCCTGTCGTTGCAGAGGCCGACGTGGCAGTGATAATGAACAACCCTTCCTTGGAGAAATTCAAGGATAAGGTGAAGCCGGGGGGGCTGCTCATTTATAATTCTGACCTAGTGAATTATGCTGACCCACGTACGGATATAACGGTTTTGCCAGTGCCAGCACACAGTGTCGCCCTTTCGCTAGGAAGCGAGAAAGTCTCAAATATCGTTGTATTAGGAGCCTTGGTGGAAGCGAGCGATATTGTTTCCAAGGATGTCTGTTTGGAGACTTTGAAGGAGAAACTTGGTAAGAGAAAGCCGGAGTTTTTGCCGATGAACCTAGAAGCCTATAAAAAGGGCCAAGAAATAGCAAGGGAATATTTGTCCAAAGGTAAGGAGTAAAAAGTGAGCGGACACTCTATGCAAGAAGAAAGAATTTACACTAACAAGGTATATGAAGGGCGCATCGTCAACCTAAGGGTTGACGGTGTGCTCCTTCCTTCTGGTAGAAAAACCCTTAGGGAAGTGGTGGAGCATGCTCCAGCGGTAGGTATATTAGCCGTAACGGAGGACGAGAAAATCGTTTTGGTGCGGCAATATAGATACGCCGTTGGAGAATGTTTGGTGGAAGTACCTGCAGGCATAGTGGAAGCAGGGGAAGCTCCAGAGGCTACTGCCGAAAGAGAGCTAATGGAGGAAACGGGCTACAAGCCCGGAAAACTCGTGGAAATATGTCGAGTATACCCATCGCCGGGGTTCAGTAACGAGATCATCATATTGTTCTTGGCCACTGAACTTGTGGAAGAATCTTTGGAGCAGGATGATGACGAGAATATAGAAGTTGCCCTCTTCACAAAAGAAGAGATTATGGAGATGATCGAAAAGGGGAAAATAAAAGATAGCAAAACCCTTTTGGCCATCTTTTGGTATTTGAACTGTCAAAAGTAACGAACGAAAGAGGTGTTAAACCTCAGATGCCAACCCAAAAGGACTCATCCCTTCTTGAAGGTTTCTTGAAATATCTAAGGTACGAACGAGGGTGTAGTGAAAACACCCTGAAAGCTTATGAACGAGACATAAAAAGGTGGTTCGACTACTGCGAGAAAAAGGGGCTTTCGGGTTTTCTTCCATCGCACGACGCAGCCCGTGATTTCTTGAGACACTTAAAAAAAATGAATTTAAGCCGATCAACCATTCAGCGGCATGCAGCGACGTTGAGATCCTGGGGAAGCTATCTCTTCTACGAGGGCCTATCGGATGCCTCAGACTTCAAGGTTCCTCTTCCCCCTCGTGGCAAGGTATTGCCACAGATACTAAGCGAGGGGGAGATTCTGAGGATAATAGATGCTTGCTCTGGAGGAACCCCCTTGGACCTTAGGGATAGAGCTATGTTACAGGTTGCATACGGGTGCGGATTGAGAGCCAGTGAGGTTACATCCCTTAAGGTAAATGACGTGGATTTTCAGTCCCGTTCCGTAAGACCTTTAGGCAAGGGCATGAAAGAGAGAGTCGTCCCGCTGTTGGGAGAGGTTGCGGAGACCCTTAAGGCATATATGTCCCAAGCTAGACCTATGTTGGATAAAGCTATGTCTGAGTTTGTCTTTTTGTCCAAAAATGGTAATCCCCTTAGAAGGGAAGATTTCTGGAAAATTGTCCAAAAAAGAGGCAAAGCTGCAGGTATTTCCTCCGCAAGATTACACCCCCATGTTTTGCGCCACTCCTTTGCTACCCACCTGCTTAGGAGAGGAATGGATCTAAGGACGCTGCAAGAACTTTTGGGGCACGCTTCTATTGGGACCACGGAGAAGTATACACACTTTGACCTTGAGCTTAGGGATATATATGATAAAACCCATCCCAGAGCGTGAGCCGAAGAAAAAGGAGGAGAATGGCTATGTCGACTTTTGAGAAAGTTCAGGTGGCGAAGGAGTATTTAAAGAGCAAGATAAAAGAGGTCCCTAAATATGTAATTGTCCTTGGTTCGGGACTTGGTAGCTTTGTGGAATGTCTGGAAGAGGTTATAGAGATAAAGTACGAAGAGATACCTGGCTGGCCTATCTCCACAGCTCCAGGTCATGCGGGTGCATTGATTTATGGGAAAAAGGAAAAAGTGCCTGTGCTTGTGATGAAGGGAAGAGTCCATTATTACGAAGGCTATTCAATGGAGGATGTTGTATTTCCTGTAAGGGTTTTCGGGGCCATGGGAGTGAAATACTACATAGCCACTAATGCATCGGGAGGAATAAATAGAATGCTTTCCCCCGGAGATATTGTCTTGGTGGAGGATCATATAAATTTCCTTGGAGATAATCCCTTAAGGGGCAGGAATATAGATAAGTGGGGTCCAAGGTTCCCCGACATGACGGAAGCCTACGATCGCAGGGTGATGGCATTGGCGGAAAAATGTGCCCACGACGTAGGGGAGAAACTTAAAAAAGGCGTATATATAGCATTTACTGGTCCGTCTTTTGAGACGCCAGCGGAGATAAGGATGGCAGAGATTATGGGCGCTGATGTGGTAGGTATGTCCACTGTCCCAGAGGTAATAACGGCCCGCCATATGGGCATGAAGGTTTGTGTTTTCTCCTGTGTAGCAAACTATGCTGCAGGAATAACTGATTCTCCTCTTTGTCATGAAGAAGTGTTGGAGGCCATGGAGAAGACGGCGGGTAGATTGAACGCGATCTTGGAGAGGCTTATAACATCCTTGGAGGAGGAAGATGTTTGATATTTTAGCCTTTATAGAGCAAAAAAGAGACGGTAAAGTGCATGATTCGATACAGATAGAGAATTTCGTTCGCGGTTGCATGGATGGTAGTGTGCCTGATTATCAGATAGCTGCCTGGCTAATGGCAGTCTATTTCAGATCTTTGAATTCTGAAGAGCTTATATCTTTCACCAGAGCCCTTGCAGACTCGGGTGATAAGATAGTTTTTCCAGAAGATATGGTGGTTTTGGACAAGCATAGCACTGGAGGCGTGGGAGACAAGACTACCCTGATTGTGATTCCCATAGTTTCCTCTCTAGGCGTGCCTATAGCCAAGCTAAGCGGCAGGGGACTCGGTTTTACGGGGGGGACTATAGATAAACTTTCGTCCATACCTGGTATCTCTTTGCAGCTAGAGGCCAGGGAGTTTATCAACCAGGTGATGGAAATAGGGTGTGCCATAAGTGGCCATTCAAAAGCCCTTGCACCAGCGGAAGGTTTCTTTTATGCGTTGCGTGATGTTACTGGGACTGTGCCTTCTATTCCCTTGATAGCAAGTAGTATAGTGAGCAAGAAGCTTGCAGGGGGAGCTAACCGCTTTGTTTTCGATGTGAAGTTTGGCAATGGGGCTTTCATGAAGAAAAAGGACGAATCCATAGCTCTGGCTGAGACCTTAGTAGGTTTGGCCAAGGCTTTTGACAAGAAAGCCCTAGCTCTTTTGACCAACATGAACGCTCCATTGGGAAGATGGGTAGGCAATAGTGCGGAAGTACAGGAAGCTTTGGATATATTAAGAGGTGATGGACCACAGGATACAAGGAACCTTTGTTTAAGTTTATCGGCTGCCATGTTATTAATAGCTGACCAGGTTAAGACAATGGAAGAGGGAATTGCTTGTGCCCAAAAGGCCATAGAAAGTGGCAAGGCTTTGAGGCAATTCAAGAAGCTAATAGAATTTCAAAAAGGAAGGTTGAACGACGCAGTTTTAGCGGGGGAAGAGATGATGCCCCTTGCTGGCAAGATAGCGGAGGTCAAATCAGATCGAGAAGGCTATGTTACTGCGTGTAATGCTTTAAACGTGGGGTTGGCTTTAAGGAAGCTTGGTGGGGGACGCATGAAAAAGGGGGAGAATATAGACCTTACGGTCGCCATTGAACTTCTCAAAAAGACGAAAGATCATGTTGATGCGAAGGAACCTATGGCACGAATTTATTTCAACAATGAAAACTCATTGGAGGAAGCGCTAAACTTGATAAGAGATGCCTTTGTCGTAGGAGAGGCTCCACCTTCTAGTGAATTGTTGGTGGAAAGGATAATAGGAATAGACTAAGAAAATAAATTTTAAAACTAGGGGAATTTTGTCTTATGACGAGTCCTGACTCCAAAAATAAAGAACTTACGCTGTCTAAAGAAGACATATTTTTTGTCAAAAGCATAGCCAAAAGCCTTATAAGCCCCCACTCTCCTGACTTTGACGATTTGGTCCAGGAGGGGAGCATTGCTTTCTTGCGGGCTTTAGCCACATACGACGAGAATAAGGCGTCCTTTCGAACTTATGCTTCTAGATGCGTAAAAAACGCCATGCTTGATTATCTTAGAAAGAAAACCAGGCTTAATATGAGAGAATTGGCGGAGACTTGGGAGTACTATCCATTGAAGGAGCCAGATGATATCTTAGATTTGAAGATAGAGCTGGAGGCGCTCAAGGAAAAGCTTACTGACACTGAACGGAAGGCGCTTGATGCAGTGTTGTTGTGCGGCTCTATAAAGAATGCATCCTCTCACCTTAATTGGCATCCCAAGAAGTTGGAAAACGCCATTACCAGGATTAAGAAAAAAGCTCAAAGAGCCTAAAATAATTTGTAAAGCACATATAGACAGGCCGATGGATAACTATTAAAATTGACCAGGCGAGGAGGCGAACGGTGACTGGTGTTGCCCACGGGCTTCAAACCCGTTGAGAGTCTGTAAAGCAGGCTCTGGTGGGTTCGATTCCCACACGCCTCCGCCATTTTATTGGCCAGAACTATCCTTTTAGCAGAAAACAGGGGAAACGCCTCACCTTTTGAGTCGCTTCCCCTGTTTTTTTTGTGGATAGGAGCGACCCCTTCCCTTGAAACTTGTCGTTCAGTAAATGAGAATGTAAACTAGAGTTAGTTTAATGCACAAAATTGAAATATCTCTAAAGAAGAATGGAGAGGATGCTAATGCTGCGAGATTTCAAACTTAAGGGGTTTTCCTACCCTCTCACTCCAAAAGGTATTTCCTCGGTTATTCCCTCTTTTCCTTGGCATTACGGTACAGAGTATCTAAACATATTATTCAGAGCGGATCCTTCGGTAGTTAGGGAGTTTTTGCCTGAACCTTTGGAGTTAGGACCTGACCCAGGACTGTGTTATGCAGCGTTCAGCAAGTGGTGGTCTGTGTCGGAAGAGGCCAAGGACATGCCGAGCATCAATCCTGAGCGAACCCAGTACAGGGAAGCCGCCATATGGGCAAGCTGCAGTTTCAAGGGGAATCCTGGGCAAATTTGTCTTTTCGTTTGGGTCGACAATGATTTCACCATGGCAAGGGGCTGGTTTATGGGGTTTCCTAAAAAATTGGGACAGGTCTATATAACGGAATACCACGATCTGAATCCTGCCATGCCCCATAAGAAAGAGGGGACGGTGTTTAAGGGAATAGCGAGTGCAAACGGTGAGAGATTGATGGAAGGGACTATAACGCTGGAGAGTAGGATAAACCCATCAGACCTTCCTTATGTTATGACCTCGCCTCTTTATCATATAAGGCACTTCCCGAATATCACGAACCCAAATGAAGCACCATCAGTATTGGAGTTGGTGAAATTAAAAGCGGAGAACAAAAGGTTAGGAAAGGACATTTGGAAGGGCAGCGGAACGCTCAAGTTTTATGAATCGGAGATAGAGGAGCATTTCTTGCTCAGGCCAGAGGAAGTGTTGGGTGCTTACATGTTTTCTTCAGGTTATACTTTTCCAGGGGGTGAAGTTCTGTATAGTTGGGTTTGAAATAGGGCAAGAAACTTATTTAAAGTGAGAGGAAAAAGTTGTATAATCGCATAAGACCCTTAAATAAAATATCAAATAGGAATAATTGTAAGGGAAAAATAGGACAGGAGGCTGAGGTTATGCTAAGAAAAGTAATGTTGTGTTTTGCTATTGCATGTTTGGTTTTTGGGTCAGCTGTTGCCTACGCAGGTGAGGGAATACCGGAGGAGGACCTAGTGGCAGGTTTCGTATATATAGGTCCTATAGGAGACGGTGGGTGGACTTATATGCATGATCTCGGACGCTTGGAAATGGAAAAGGCATATCCCAAGATGAAAACCTTTTTTGCTGAATCGGTACCTGAAGGCCCTGACTCGGCAAGGGTGATGGAAACCTTTGTGCGAAACGGTGCTCAGCTTGTTTTCGCGACCTCTTTTGGCTACATGGATTTTGTGCAGGAGGTAGCCAAGAAGTATCCAAAGGTGAAGTTTATGCATTGTTCTGGATACAAACGGGCGGAGAATGTTGGAACCTATTTTGGCAGAATGTATCAAGCCAGATACCTTTCCGGTATAGTGGCTGGAAAGGCGACCAAGTCCAACGTAATCGGGTATGTGGCGGCTAACCCGATACCAGAGGTAATAAGGGGTATAAACGCCTTTACCTTAGGTGTCAGGAAGGTAAATCCCCAGGCAAAGGTGAAGGTCGTGTGGTTGTTCTCATGGTTTGACCCGGGCAAGGAGAAAGAAGCTACTCTGGCACTAATAGATTCTGGAGCTGACGTTATAGCTATGCATGCTGATTCCGGTGCTGCTCCTCAGGCTGCCGAAGAGGCTGGTGTTTATGTCATAGGTTATAATAACGACATGAGCAAGTATGCTCCTACAAAACATCTTACTGCGCCGGTGTGGGACTGGGGTAAAGTTTACACCTATGTAGCAGGACAAGTAATAAAGGGAACCTGGAAATCAGAGGATATATGGTGGGGTCTCAAGGAAGGATTAGTTGACCTTGCGCCTTTCGGGAAAGAAGTTCCCGAATCGGTGAAAGAAATGGTAAAAGCTGAGAAGGACGCTATAATAAACGGGAAACATGTTTTCGTCGGACCCATAAAGAACCAGAAGGGCGAAGTAGTGGTAAAAGATGGCGTTGCCATGACTGATGAAGAGTTGCTTGGGATGAACTGGTTCGTTGAGGGAGTAGAAGGAGATGTGCCCAATTAATAGCCTGTCATTTTGCGAATAAAAAATTTCGAAGGGGCGCATTTGCGCCCCTCGAGTTTGTAGTCACGTCTTCCTATCATGTTGTAGATCGGGGTTGGTTAGGGTGTCTTTGGAGAGCGAATTGAAAGCAAATCCGATTCCCCTGGTGGAGATGAAAGGTATCACCAAAGGGTTCTATGGAATAAGAGCTAACGACGAAGTGGACTTCGACGTAAGACCAGGGGAAATTCATACTCTCTTGGGTGAAAATGGAGCAGGGAAATCCACCCTTATGAATATCTTGTGTGGATTGTATACCCCCGAGCGGGGGACGATAAAAGTAAATGGTAAGAGGTTCATCTTTAGGTCACCTAAAGATGCCATAAATGCAGGCATAGGAATGCTGCATCAGCATTTTAAGCTTGTTCCTGTCATGACGGTTTGGGAAAATGTAGCCTTAGGAGATGAGGGGCTTCCTCAAATATTACCTAAAAATCAAATTATAGAGAAAATAAAGGAATTATCGGATCTTTATGGACTGAAGGTAAACCCAACGGCTTTCGTGTGGCAGCTTAGCATAGGGGAACAGCAAAGGGTTGCAATAGTAAAGCTTCTCTACAGGCAAGCGAGGATACTCATCTTGGATGAGCCCACTGCTGTTTTGACACCCCAAGAGTCAAAGCACCTCTTCAAGGTGATTAAGAGGATGGCAGAAGAGGGACACGGAATAGTCTTTATTTCTCATAAACTCGACGAAGTTCTAGAGATATCCGACAGGATAACGGTCTTGAGAAAAGGGAGAAACGTAGGAACGGTAGACAAAAGTGAGGCATCCAAGGAGAAACTTGCTGAGTTGATGATTGGCAAGAAAGTGGCCTTTATTATAAACAAACCTATACAAAACCCAGGCAAAAATGTTCTTGAGGTAAAGGATATAAAGGTCCTAGGGGATAGAGGAAGGCTAAAAGTAGACGGCATAAGCTTTAATTTGAAGCAGAAGGAGATATTAGGAATAGCAGGAGTTTCAGGAAATGGGCAGGAAGAATTGGCAGAAGTTTTGACAGGGCTCAGGAAACCCGTTGGTGGTAAGGTTTTTGTAGACGGCGATGATGTTACCGGAGGAAACCCAAGAGACTTCATGAAGAGAAGGGTAAGCTACATACCAGCGGACAGGAAGGGTACAGGCCTTGTCGCAAATATGAATTTGAGAGAAAATGTTGCCCTTAGGAAGTATTGGAAGTCGGAATACACGAAGTTCAAGTTTTTTATAAATTGGGAGAGGATAGCAGGTCATACTGGCAGACTAGTGGAAAGGTACAATGTGGCTAATCCCAGTTTGAGCTATCCAGTTAGGCTGCTATCTGGCGGCAACATGCAAAAATTGATGCTGGCTAGGGAACTTTCAGATAATCCCAGGGTAATAGTGGCTGTTCAACCTACTTGGGGATTGGATATAGGGGCAACCCACTATGTAAGGGAAGTTTTGATATCTCAGAGGGAGAAAGGCTCTGGCGTCTTGTTGATCACCGATGACTTGGAAGAAATATTGGCGTTAAGCGACAGGATTGCCGTTATACATGGGGGAAAATTTGTAGGTATGGTGAATGACCCCGATAAAGTTACAGAAGAAGAGCTAGGTTTGATGATGGCAGGCACCGAACTGGAGAAGTACCCGGTGTGCGACTTGAAGGAGGATGAGCTCGAATAAATGCCTAGATTGATAATAGAACGACGTTTTAAAACACCCCTGGTTTTAAACATAATACTTCCTCTTGTCTCCATAGCGTTGGCGCTCTTGGTGTCTTCTTTTCTCCTTTTGGCTTTGGATGTATCCCCTGTGAAAGCACTAAAGGGAATAATAAATGGTGCTTTGGGCAGCTGGTACGGAGTTAGCGAGGTTTTGGTGAAGGCAACCCCCTTGATCATCTGTGGAGTCGCAGTAGCGTTGGCCTTCATGATGAAGGTATGGAACATTGGAGCGGAGGGGCAGATATATCTTGGTGCATTGGCCTCGGCCGCAGCCGTCAGGTATTTCCCGGTGAATAACATGTTGGTCATGTTGACCATCATGGCTGTGGCTGCCATACTTGCAGGAGCTTTCTGGGGAGGAATTGCCGGGTATTTAAAGGCCCGGTGGAACGTCAACGAGATAATAACCACGCTAATGCTGAATTATGTAGCAATTCATCTTGTGGACTACTTTGTGTATGGACCATGGAGAGACCCTTCAAGCCTTGGATTTCCTATGACCGCTCCCTTTCCTGATTTTGCCAGGCTTCCTACCTTTGGAGGGACTAGGGTGCACGCCTGGATTTTTTTGGCGCTGATATTAGTGGTCCTCTACAGAGTGATTATTCGCTGGACTCGATGGGGCTTTGAGATCAGGGTTATAGGAGAAAATCAGAGAGCAGCGCTGTACGCGGGTATTCCCTATATGAAGAACGTTGTATTGGTCATGGCAGTTTCTGGAGCGCTAGCTGCGTTGGCGGGTATG
Source organism: Thermovirga lienii (assembly GCF_036847465.1). Lineage (NCBI taxonomy): Bacteria > Thermotogati > Synergistota > Synergistia > Synergistales > Thermovirgaceae > Thermovirga > Thermovirga lienii. The sequence goes on from NZ_DAITZW010000001.1 coordinate 37,235, forward strand.
GGAGAGATAGCGGGCCTGCAAGGCAGGTTGCAGCATGGTTTCTCCCCTGGTTATGGGTACACGGCCATAATAGTGGCTTGGCTTGCACGTTTAAACCCATGGGGGACGGTCATTGTGTCCATTTTTATGGGCATTATCATGGTGGGAGGCGAAACCCTTCAGGTAATCATGCGGTTGCCTTTAGCCAGTGTGCAGGTTATTCAAGGCCTCATACTGCTTTTTGTGCTCGGTTCTGAGTTTTTCAGAAACTATAAAATACGGATATTGTCAGGGGATGGTCAGTGATGGATGCGCTTATCACTATTCTAGCAGCGGCAGTTAGAAGCGGTACTCCTATACTTTATGCCACTTTGGGCGAAATTCTTACGGAAAGAGCCGGGGTTTTAAATCTAGGCTTAGAAGGTTTAATGCTAATGGGAGCCCTCAGCGGTTTTTGGGTCGCCTATACGACGTCAAATGTGGTCTTTGCCATTTTTGTAGCTTTCCTTGTTGGGGCCGCGATTGCCCTAGTGCACGCTTTTTTGTGTGTGCATTTAGGGGCTAATCAGGTGGTAAGTGGCTTGGCCATAACTATGTGTGGCACTGGCGCAAGTTCCCTATTGGGAAGAGGCCTGGTGGGAGAAACAATCAAAGGAATAGGGGGGGTGCCCATCCCTGGTTTATCTAAAATACCTATCATAGGTCCCGTCTTGTTTAATCACGACCCTCTGGTGTATTTGTCGTATTTGCTTGTCATCGGCATGGGGTGGTTTTTGTATTCCACCAAGGCTGGCTTGAAGTTGAGAGCTGTTGGAGAAGCACCTGAGGTTGTAGACTCTGTGGGATTAGATCCTGTCAAACTTAGATATCTGTACACCATATTGGGTGGAGGACTTGCCGCTGTTGGTGGAGCATACTTATCCCTAGTCTATACCAAGATGTGGGGAGAACACATGACTGCAGGGAGAGGCTGGATAGCTGTCGCCTTGGTTATTTTTGCGGTATGGCATCCTGCCAGGGCGGCTTTGGGCGCTTATTTGTTTGGAGGAGTTGGCGCCTTACAGTTGAGGATGCAGGCCGCTGGTACGAGCATACCAGCGCCGCTGCTTCTCATGCTGCCTTATCTTCTAACTATTTTGGTCCTTCTTGGAATATCCATAAAAAAGGGGAAGGGGATCTTGTTAGGAGCCCCTTCAGCCCTTGGTGTGCCTTATCAGAGGGAAGAACGAACATAAATTTGGGTTATTTCTGAGAGACTATGGGTTTTATGTAGTGATATTGAGGTTCTGAATCCCATGGAAAAAGGATCCATGTGTCCTGACTGACCTCAGTTATAAACGTGTCCACTTCCGGTCTGCCGTCGGGCTTTGCATAAACTGTTGCGAAGTGGGCACCAGGAATCATTTTCCGAACTACTCTAGCGGTGGATCCTGTGTCCACCAAATCGTCAATTATCAGTATCCTTTCTTTTTCATCGCGCTTTATTTCTTTTAGTATTCTAGTCTCCCCTTGGGTTCTCAGGGTGTAGCTGGAGATGCATACGGTGTCGACAAAGCGAATCTCCAGCTCCCTGGCAATTATCGCAGCTGGAACCAGCCCACCTCTTGCAACAGCCACAATTTTATCCCAGGTGCCTAGATCTAGTAACCTCCATGCGAGGGCTTTGCAATCTTGATGCAACTGCTGCCATGACACAGGGTAAACTTTCTTGTATTTTTCTTCGCTATTTGTCATGAGGGCACCTCCTCCGGGATTTTATCTAGTGTAAAGCCCTTTTCCATCTCGTTCCGCTTGGGGTATCTTCTAAAACAATGCCCATGGACGAAAGCTTGTCTCTTATTTCGTCCGCTTTGGCAAAGTTTCTTTGTTTCCTTGCCTCCTCCCTTTCCCTTATTAGTTCATTTATGAGCTCTTCATTCAGCTCTGTTGATTCGTTTTCGGCTTTCAGTGTGTTGTTGATATCAATTATTCCCAATATCTCGTCAGCGTATCTCATCAAAGCCTTGGCGCTGTCGATAAAATTCTTGTCGAAGTTGTTTCCCTTCAATACTTGGTTTACTATCTTTACAGCTTCGAAGAGGACTCCTATGGCACCTGCGGTATTGAAATCATCCTTTAAGTTGGAATCGAATTTTTCCTTCAGGGAATTTATTGTTTCTGTTTCTCCCATTGAGGTGCCGCTATCGTAGCAGCGTTCTTCGGCATTGAGCAGCTCATTCCAGCAGTTGCGTATTCTTTCTGCTCCTTTTGCCGAATTAATCAGGTTTTCAACAGAGAAATTCAGGGGGGTTCTGTAGTGGGCACTGAGCATGAACAATCTGATGGCTACAGGATGAAACTTTTTTCTGGCTTCTCTGGCTGTTAGGAAGTTTCCTAAGGATTTGGACATTTTTTCAGCGTTTATCATCAAGTATCCGTTGTGCATCCAGTACTTAACGAAAGGCTTACCTGTAGCTGCTTCCGCTTGGGCTATTTCGTTCTCATGATGGGGGAACACCAGGTCGCTTCCCCCTGTATGAATATCTATGGTCTCTCCAAGATATTTGATGGCCATGGCACTGCATTCTATGTGCCATCCAGGCCTTCCTTCGCCCCACGGGCTAGGCCACGATGGTTCTCCGGGTTTTTTCGCCTTCCATAAAGCGAAGTCCAAAGGGTGTTTTTTATTAGGGTTTATCTCTACTCTGGCCCCAGATTGAAGTTCTTCAAGGGTTTGTTTGGAGAGCTTCCCATATTCGGGATAGCTTTGAACATCGAAATAGACATCTCCGTTCACCACATATGCGTGGCCATTTTTCATTATCTTTTCTATGAGAGAAATTATTTCGTCTATGTGTTCCGTTGCTCTGGGCGCTACTGTAGGCCTTTTAATTCCCAAGGCATCGGCGTCTTCATAGTAGGCTTCTATGAACTTTTCTGCTAATTGAGGCACGGTGATGCCCAGTTCCTTTGCCCTATTTATCATTTTGTCATCTATGTCGGTGAAGTTTTGCACAAAAGTCACTTCGTATCCTTGGGCCTCGAGAAATCGGCGAAAGGCGTCGAAAACTATGAAAGGTCTAGCGTTGCCTATGTGGAAGTAATCATATACGGTAGGGCCACAAGTGTAGATGCCTACCTTGCCTTTTTTTTGGGTAACTAAGGGCTCTTTCGTTCTAGTTAAATCGTTATATATAGTGATGGTTTCCAATTATAACACCTCCAATTAAAGGAAAAAGCGATGTAAAATAATCCTATACCAAAAAGGTGGTTTTGCTCAACTGAATTTTGAGCGCCTATTATTTTTGTAAGGTTTTGGGAGGAATGGATTTCATTGGCGATCGACGCATTGAGGAATAAAATCAACTCTATGCCCAACAGACCGGGAGTATATTTGATGCATAACTCTTCGGGTGAGGTCCTTTACGTTGGCAAGGCTAAGTCTCTCAAGAAGAGATTGCGTTCCTATCTCAGGCATAGCAGTTTTTCCTCTCCCAGGTTAAGGAAATTAACCAAAGAAGTGGAGGATATATCGGTTATAAGGACCGAAAATGAGGCAGAGGCTTTCATCGTAGAGGCAAGGCTCATAAAGCTTTACCAGCCTTTCTACAACGTGGAGCTGAAGATGGGGGAAAAGTATCCTTTCATCAAGATCACTGCGGAGGATTTTCCCAGGCTAATAATAACACGGCATAAAGAGGACGATGGCTCCATGTACTTTGGGCCCTACGTGAATGTAAAGCAACTTAGGCAGCTTTTGAGGATCATAAACAGGTACTTTCCTATCAGGGATTGCGGCAAAATCATAGGTGACGGTACTCCTATTCAATCTAGGCCTTGCATTAGATATTCTTTGGGGCAATGTCCTGGACCTTGTGCTGGTCTTTGTGACAGGAGAGAATATCAGGAAAACGTAGCTGATATAATCTTATTGTTAAATGGACAGTCGTCAGAGCTGGTATCAAGGTTGAGGAATCGCATGGATAGAGCTGCCAAGAATTTAGCCTTTGAGGCAGCAGCCAGGCTCAGAGACGCTATAAGGGTTATATGGAGGTTTTCCAGGCAGAAAACCTCGTCTTTGTTTTTAGAGACAAGTAGCGATGAGTTGTGGAAACCCCTTTTAAGGCTACAGACCGTATTGCAATTGAGGACAGTGCCTTGGAGGATAGAGGGATTTGACATTTCTCATCATGCAGGCAAGGAGACCTATGGGGCCTGTGTAGTCTTTGAACAGGGACTGCCTAATCCTTCTCTTTACCGTAAATTCAGTGTAAGCCAAAGGGATGCTCCCGATGACTTCAGAGCTATACGTGAGGTGGTTTTTCGAAGATACAAAAGACTAAAAGAAGCACAGGATGCCTTTCCTCAACTTATTCTGATAGATGGAGGGAAGCAGCAGCTTCGCTTTGCAGTTGAAGCCCTAGAGGAAGCACAGGTGGAAGGGATAGATGTTGTGGCATTGGCAAAGAAAGAGGAACTGCTGTATGTACCCGGAAGGGACGAACCGTTGTCGTTGCATCGGGATGATGAAGGGTTAAAGCTTTTGCAGAGGGTGAGAGACGAGGCTCACAGATTTGCCTTGGCTGCTCACACGGCTGCAAGTAGAAGGCGCTTCTCCAGATCTTCGTTGGAAGATATTCCGGGTGTTGGGAAAATTATAGCTTCCAGATTGATTGCCAAGTTTGGAAGCGTGGCTAACATAGCTATGGCTACTCCAGAAGAGGTAGCACAAGTTAAAGGAGTAAGCATCTTGATGGCAAACAAAATTTTAGAGGCATTAAAAGGAGCCAAGGATGGGAAACAAGAAGAACAAGTATAAAGATAGCTACTATATGAGGATGGCTATAAGTCTTGCTTCGCGGGGTACGGGTAACGTGAGCCCAAACCCCAAAGTGGGGGCAGTCATAGTTAAGGAAGACGAGGTCGTTGGTTTTGGTTGGCATAGGCAGTTGGGTGGAAACCATGCTGAAGTGGAAGCTTTGGCGATGGCGCAAGAGAATGCCAAGGGGGCTACTGTCTACGTTAACCTGGAACCTTGTAGCCACTATGGGAAAACGCCCCCATGTGCCCCTCGCCTGGTGGAAGCAGGTGTGAGTAGAGTTGTAATTTCAATGGTAGATCCCAACGAAAAAGTTAACGGTAAAGGCATAAGTATATTGGAACAAGCTGGAATCCAAGTGGATATAGGTATAGAAAGAGAAGCCTCCGTATGGCTTAACAGGGGATTTATCAAAAGGGTCAAGACCGGAAGGCCATGGGTTATTCTAAAAGCAGCCCTTACTGCTGATGGGAATATTGCCATGCAGAATGGTTACAGTAAGTGGATAACTAACGAATTTTCCCGAACGTCGGCTCACTTGTTAAGAGCTGAGTGTGACGCTATACTGGTTGGAGCAGGTACGGTCATAAAGGATAATCCTCGATTGGATGTACGTGACGCCCCTGGGAAATCTCCACTAAAGGTTGTTCTTGATTCTAGGTACAGAGTCCCCATTACTTCAAAGGTCTTTGATCGTGGCAGAACAATAATAATGGGAAGCGAACTCATGTTTAAGGAGAGTAGCTTTGCATCTTACAGGGACCGTGATAACAGCACTGTGGAGATAATGTTTGCACAATCTGAAAATAATGGTAAGGTTGACATAGAAAGGGTATTGCAGCTTCTGGGAGATCTAGGTGTCAATTACCTTTTGGTTGAGGGAGGAGCAGAGGTTTTTAGTTCCTTCGTATCTCGTAGATTATTTGATGAAATAAGTCTTTTTATCAATCCCAGCTTTATGGGTAAAGGTATAGGAATGACCCGAAATGTCAATGTAACTTCCCTGGAGGATCGTATAGGCTTTAATGTCTTGCGCGTAAGTAACTTAGAAGGTGATCTATGGATCGAGGGTGTTTCTAAATGTTCACAGGACTTATTGAGGATGTAGGTAAGATAACATCCATAATTGCAAGAGGTGATGTTACCGTTGTTGAAATAGGAGATACATTCATTGCCTCGGAACTAAAAAGAGGAAGCTCTGTTGCTGTGTCTGGAGCTTGTCTCACCGTGGTGGAGGTTGTATCTTCTAACAGGTTCAAGGTGGAGATTATGGAAGAGACCAGGAATAGGACCACGTTAAGCAAGGCTAGAATAGGCTTGAGGGTAAACCTTGAGAGGGCCCTTCCTGTGCAGGGGCGTTTCGATGGTCACATAGTGACCGGTCATGTGGATACATTAGGAGAGGTAGTGGATATAGTAGATAAGGGTAGGACCCGAGAGATTTTCATAAAGGTTCCCTCGGAGTGGGTTAAATATATAGTGGAGAAAGGCTCTGTTTCTGTGGATGGGGTAAGCCTCACCGTGATAAGTGTGGAAGGTGATACCTTTAGCGTAGGGCTTATACCTACCACTCTTGCAGATACCACTATAGGAAGCGTACGTAAAGGGGACAGGGTTAACATAGAGTGTGATATATTGGCTAAATATATTGCAAGGTTGATAAGCAGCGATAATAAATCACCCCCCTCTGATGAAGGCAGTTATGGCTTGAGTTTGGAGCGACTCAGAGAGCTGGGATGGTAAGGTGTTGTTAACTAGGAGGGAACACGCGATGGCTGATAAAAAAATTTTCAGTTCGATAGAAGAGGCCCTAGAAGATATAAAAAAAGGGAAAATGGTCATAGTGGTGGATGACGAGTCCAGGGAGAACGAAGGAGATTTAGTAATGGCTGCCCAGTTTGTGAGGGCAGAGGATATAAACTTTATGGCTAAACATGCGAGAGGGCTTATCTGTGTCCCAATTACTGAAGAAAAAGCCAAACTGCTTGGATTATCTCCCATGGTTGAGGATAATAGTGATCCCCATGGTACTGCGTTCACGGTGTCAGTTGACGCTAGGGATGGCACCACTACTGGAATATCTGCGGAAGAAAGAGCCTTGACGGCGAAATTGCTGTCCCGTCCAGACGTGAAACCAGAGATGTTCAGGCGGCCAGGGCATGTTTTTCCTTTGATAGCGAGAAATGGGGGAGTTTTGAAACGAGCAGGCCACACAGAAGCAGCTGTAGATTTGGCTCGCCTTGCTGGGTGTGAGCCCGTGGGGGTTATATGCGAGATAATGAACGAAGATGGTACTATGGCAAGGCTCAATGACCTTGAGGAGTTTTCTAAGAAACATGGATTGAAAATAATCTCTATTGAAGATCTTATAAGATATAGACACCGTAGGGATAAATTAGTGGAGAAAGTCGCAACGGTAAATTTGCCAACGGAATACGGGATCTTCGTTGCTCATGCGTATAGATCCTTATTGGACAGTGATACTTCATCCTTGCTTCACATAGCATTGGTGAAAGGCGAGGTGAGAGGCAGGGACGGAGTTCTGGTCAGAGTTCATTCAGAATGTCTAACAGGGGATGTTTTTGGTTCCTTGAGGTGCGATTGTGGCCCCCAGCTTCACACAGCGATGAAGATGATTGAGGAGGAAGGCTGCGGAGTGCTTTTGTATATGCGACAAGAAGGCCGAGGTATAGGCCTTTTGGAGAAACTCAAAGCTTACGAGCTCCAAGAAAAAGGTCTTGATACTGTGGAGGCCAACGAGGCTTTGGGGCATCCTCCAGATTTGAGGGATTATGGCATTGGTGCCCAAATATTGGTGGACCTTGGGTTGCATAGGATTCGCCTCATAACGAATAACCCTCGGAAGATAGTGGGATTAGAGGGGTACGGATTAGAGATAGTCGAGAGAGTGCCGTTGACGGTAGAACCCAATGAATACAATAAGCGCTATTTGGCGACTAAAAAGCAAAAACTTGGCCATATGTTGCATCTGAAGGATTTTATCGGCTAAAACGCCAGAATTTTAATGAAAGAAGGGGTAGGCAAAATGCGTGTTTTTCAGGGCAAAATGGTGGGAACGGGACTGAAGTTTGCCATAGTGGTTTCTCGTTTCAATGAGCTTATATCTTCAAGGTTACTTGAAGGGGCGAAAGATTACTTATTGAGACATGAGGTTAGACATCAAGACATAGATGTGGTTTGGGTTCCTGGAGCTTGGGAGATACCCCTGGCTGCAAAAGAGTGTGCTCTTATGGGGATTTATGATGGGGTAATAGCTTTAGGGGCGGTAATTAGAGGCAATACGCCTCACTTTGACTACGTGGCTTCAGAAGTTGCCAAAGGCTTGGCTGTGACTGGTCTGAATCAAAGAGTTCCTGTAACCTTTGGTGTGCTCACGTGTGACAACTTGGAGCAAGCATTGGAGAGAGCTGGCAGTAAGGCTGGCAACAAGGGCGTGGAAGCTGCTTCGGCGGCTTTGGAAATGGCCAATTTGTTGAAAAAACTGAGAAATGAACAAGGAGATGACAAGGATGCTTGATATTCGGCTTTTTAGGGATAACCTAGAGGGTTTGAAGCAAATGCTCAAGAATAGGGGCTATGATTATCCTGTCGAAGAGGTTGCATCTTTGGATGAAGAAAGACGGCGGATATTGGTTGAGGTAGAGGAGCTAAAGGCTGAACGTAATAGAGGCTCAAAAGAAGTTGCAGAGGCCAAGGCGAAGGGAATGGATGTAACTCATCTGAAGGAACGAATGAAAAGCATAGGAGCAAAGATAAAGGAGCTTGATGAAAAGTTATCTAAGATAGAGAAAAAACTAGAGGAACATCTGCTCAGGATCCCCAATTGGCCTCATTCATCCGTGCCTATAGGCCCTGATGAGACATATAACGTGGAAATCAGAAGGTGGGGGGAACCGAAAGAGTTTGAATTCCCTCCTAAGGCCCATTGGGAGATAGGAGAGAGTCTGGGGATATTGGATTTTCAGAGGGGAGTAATGTTGGCGGAAAGCCGCTTTACTGTTTTGGTAGGTCTTGGTGCTAAGCTGGAGAGGGCCCTGATAAATTTCATGTTGGACCTGCACACCAAGGAGCACGGCTTTAAAGAGATAGAGCCTCCATTTTTGGTTAACTCGGAAACAATGCAGGGTACCGGACAATTGCCCAAGTTTGCAGATGACCTATACTCATGTGCTGGTGAAGATCTTTGGCTCATTCCAACCGCTGAAGTTCCTTTAACTAACATGCATAGAGGAGAGATCCTGAGTGAAAGCTCTCTGCCCTTATACTATACTGCTTACACACCATGTTTCCGCAGGGAGGCAGGAAGCCACGGTAGAGACGTGCGAGGTATGTTAAGGCAGCATCAGTTTGACAAAGTTGAGCTTGTCAAAATTTGCACCCCAGAAAAGAGTTATGAGGAATTGGAAAGCCTAACGCAAGCTGCAGAAAGGGTATTGCAGCTTCTTGAACTTCCCTATCGTGTAGTTTGTCTTTCCACTGGTGATATGGGCTTTGCCGCCAGCAAAACGTACGACATAGAGGTGTGGCTACCTTCGCAGGGAAAATACAGAGAAATTAGCTCCTGTAGTAATTGCGAGGACTTTCAGGCACGGCGAATGAACATGAGGTATAAGCCATCAGAGGGAGGTAAGAGCCGTTTTGTACATACTTTGAATGGTTCTGGCGTTGCAGTAGGACGCTGTCTGATAGCTATAATGGAGAACTACCAGCAAGAGGACGGAAGCTTCATTGTCCCCGAGGTTTTGAGGCCATACATGGGGGGCATAGAGCGAATAGGGTAGTTGTCGCGCGTGGTAAAATAAGAAAGCAAGAACTGAATATAACCAAGACTAGAGCCAGTGTAGAGAGGTGAGAGGTTATAGAGGTATATAACGATGTGTACTTGCTTTTTGCTTTTGTGATTTTAATGCCCATAGGGATGTTTTTGGTCCAAAGACAAATTAAGAAATTGTTGGCCAAGGATCAGTACTATTACATTAAAGATCTACTGTTCGTGGGAGTGTGGGTTGTTGCTGCTTTGTGGCTCAAAGGTGAGGGGCTTTTGCCTGTGGTGGCCCTTGGAGTTTTGGGCGCGTCTTTGGGAATGTTCCAGAAGTACTTTCCCTCTAGATGGTGGGTTTTGTCTTACTTTTTGATAGGTTTTATGTTTGCCCTTTTAGGATTGAAGATAGAATTTATAAGGTTTGCGGGGAGGGAGTACGTTTATTTTCAGTGGTGGATGTCTTTGATCGTAACGTCTTTATGGGTAGGTTTGTACCCCCTTCTAATTCAGGAGCTGGATAGGATTCCGGGGTTGGCCGGATTTTTGCTTGCCGTGACTTGGTCTTTAATGCTTCTTGTAACGGGGTTCTCTGGCCAAAACCTAGGTGGTGCTTTTCAAATGTCTCTTCTGGCGGTCTTTATTTTGGGGGTTTTTTGGAGCAGACATGGTCATGCTTACAGGCGACTAGGGGAACCTTTGGCGGCCATGTGGGGGATTCTTATTGCCGGCACATCCATTCTAGGGGTAAGTAAAGGGGTAACTTTCTCGACCATGATGATGTTGCCGCTGGGTTTGTTCGCTGTTCCAATAGTGGAAAAATCGTTGCATTTTATAAGTCTGGCTTTAGATGTCAACAGAGAAAGCACTGTGTCTCTTTACAGGAAGTTTCTTGATAAGGGATATGAACATGCTACTGCAGTCAAGTTGGTGGGTTTGATAAGTGCGGCACTGGGAATGACGGTTGCTGCAATACAGATGCGGGGACAAAACGATGTTTTCATGTTATTGGGGCTTATAACCCCAGGTGCATTATTGGGATATGGCTGGTTGACTTTGCGGAGAAAGCATAAGAGCCTGACAAGCGAAAGGCGGCCTAAACTGTGGGGAATACCTATAGATAATGTTTCCTCTGATTACGCCGTTTCTAAGGTGGTCAATTGGATCAGGTTAAAACAAGGGGGCAAATACATAGTCACTTTAGATGCGCTGGCTACTTTGAGGGCGAGAAAAGATAAAATCTATGCAAAGTGCGTAAAGGATGCAGATTTGGTCTTGCCGGACGGGAAAGGCCTCACCTTTGCCTTACACTTTTTGGGCATGCCAGTGCAGGAGCGCATAGCAGGCATAGATTTTGTCGAGAAAATGTGCAGGATTGCGGCGTACGAAAAGGTTTCGGTCTATTTTTTGGGCGGTGCTGAAGGTATAGCTGCAAAGGCAGCGGAAAACATGGCAAAGAAATATCAGGGGCTTGAGATAGCAGGAGTCCACCACGGATATTTTGATGAGACCGAAGAACCCAAGATAATCGAACATATAAGAGAAAGCGGCGCAAGTTTCCTTTTGGTTGCTCTTGGAGTGCCGAAGCAAGAGATCTGGATGAATAGACACAGAGAGGAGTTAGAAGGAATCGTAGCCATCGGCGTGGGTGGAAGTTTCGATGTACTTTCGGGTAAACTTAGAAGGGCGCCTCTAATATGGCAACGCTTGGGATTGGAGTGGCTTTTCCGTTTAATTCAAGAGCCATGGCGATGGCGGCGGGTGAAGGCTTTGCCTCTTTTTGGTATCCTTGTACTCCTTACAAAATTAGGCTTTGATAGAGGATGGTATGAAGATGGAAATTAACGCAGGGTCACTGATGAACAAGGATCTGACAGCTCTTTCCGAAGATGAGCTGATAATAGACGCTTTGCACGTGCTTTACAGCCAGAGACTTTCAGGAGTCCCGGTTGTAAGGGATGATTGGGTCCTGGTGGGCTTTCTTTCGGAGAAGGATATCCTTCAAGGAGCGGTGCCCACATATCTTGAGATTTTGGCTCAGAGCACGTTCCTGGATGATTGCGAAGGCAATCTACTTCAGCGCCTTTGCGCGATGGGAAAACAGAAGGTCAAAGATTTGATGACCAAGGATCCGGTGTATGTTACCCCAGAGGCAAGCCTTATGACTGTAGCTGACTTGATGTTGCGCAAGAAAATAAAGAGGCTGCCTGTGGTGCAGGATGGGAAGTTAGTAGGAATAATTGACAGGGGTGCTTTTTTTGAGTTCATAATGGAAGGCGATCTGTATGAGACTATGGAGTAAGCAGAAGAAAGAAGAAAAGGCCAAAGAACAGATTTGGGACGTGTCCTCTGAGCTTGTGGCTTTCAAGGAACAACTGGAGGTTCGTTACGAAGAAGAGAAGGCGAAGTTGGAAGTCCAAAGACGCGAGGCAGAGGAAAAGCTTAAGTTGATGAGCGATGAAACCATAAAGAAAAGTTTGAATGAATGGCAAAAGATGGAACAAAAGTTGGAGGAGGAGCTCCAGCGGTACAAACTTGAGGTAGAAGAAAAGATAAGGAAGGAAATGAACAATATAGATAAAAGATCGCTAATGTGTGAGATAGGAGAACTGGCTTTGAAAGAGCTTGTCGGAAAAGATGTGGAGGTTGTGACATGATTTTGGATATGCTTCGCATTGCCGTTTGGGGGTTATCAAGCGACCGATCCAGAATCGTCAAGGTCTTACACGACCTTGGCGTTGTTCATCTTGTACAGATGGACATGAAACATCAAAACAAGGAACCTTCATCGTTGAAAAGTCTTCACAAGATGAGAAATCTTTTGCTAGGCCTCATTGAGGCTTTGGAATGGAATAGTTGGGACAACCTGACCGATGAGTACTTGGAGGAGCAAAGGAAGTTTATTCCCGACTTCAGTGATGGAGTTTTAAAGGCTTTGCAGGAAAGCCTGGAGGAATTTAACGAACGTCTAAATAAACTTAAAAACCGTCAGATTGAACTGAAGACCCAGATGGAGAAATTGAGGAGGGTTCTCAAGATAGCTCATCACTTCGATTCTTTTTGGAGATCGGAGCACGATAAAGGAAACGTGGTGGGTTTTTGGTGGATATATGAGACTAACGTTTCACGGTTGTTGAGTAGATTGAAGGCGTTAGAGCCTCAAGGGGCTGGTTCTTCTTTTGAGACGGGTGGACTCAGATACCATATCGCAAAATTAAGCGAAAGTGAATCAATGATAGCGTTGGCGGGGCCACCAGAGTGGTTTTCTGATGTAGAGGAGATGATGCAGGAAGAGAATGCTGTGAGGTGGACTCCACCAGAAGAATTTGTGGTGGGTGACTTCTTGGCTTCTGTCAAGCATATGGAAGAGCTTTATGAAGAAATTCCTAGGGAACTCAGTAAAATCGAAGCCGAACTGAAGGAAACCAGAGATGCTTGGGGGCCAAAGCTAGCGGCGATCTATATTTTCGTGGAGGAACGCCTTGAAGAAGCGATAGTTGAAAGAAGTGCCAAGACCGAAGGATACATGTTCTGCATAGAGGGATGGATACCTGAGGTGGAGCTTAAGCGTACTATATCAGCGCTGAAAAACCACTTTGGCTCCAGAGTGTTGTTGATGTGGAGGAGACCTAAAGATACAGAGTGGCATGAGGTTCCGACAGCGCTCCTTAACCCACCGATGTTCAGGTCTTTTGAGCTGTTTTTAAAACTAATGCCTCCACTTAGGTATACTGGTATAGACCCTACCCTTTTGATCGGAATATTTTTCCCTTTCTTTTCCGGCTGCATGGTGGGCGATGTGGGATATGGGGTGCTAATAGCTTTCGCAGCGTACTTCATTAAGAAGAGAGCGAAGAGCAAGTTATGGGCTGACGTAAGCAATATAATGTTTTTCGTAGCTTTTTGGAGCGTTGCTTGGGGTGTGTTGTTTGGTGAATATTTTGGGGATGTAGGAAAGAGGCTCTTCCACCTAGAACCCCTTTGGGTTGAGCGATCTCATGTGGTCATGCCAGTTATGATATTTGCAGTAAGTGTAGGGTTAGGGCATGTGGTATTTGGTCTTGTTCTTGGATTTATCCAAGGTTTGAAGGGCAAAAGAAAGCACGTTTGGTTGGAAAAACTGGGGAACTTGCTTATATTGCTAGCGCTAGTGGGAGCCTTAGTGACCCTGAAAGGTTGGCTTCCCCGAGAGGTCTTTGTGTCTTGGGGGATTGTTCTTTTCATAGGGGTTGTTTTGCTGATTGTAGGTGGAGGAATAGGAGCTTTGGCTGAGTCGATAGGTGCCATCGGAAATGTGTTAAGTTACGTGAGGATCGCCGCAATAGGTCTTTCTTCTGCCATATTGGCGGCTGTTGCTACGAAATTTCTGGACGTGTTGGGTATGTCCATCTTTGGGCTTCTTTTGGCTCTGGCTCTTCATCTATTGAATTTTGTGCTTGCTATAGCTGGTTCTAGCTTGCATTCAGCTAGGCTTCATTATGTAGAGTTTTTGGGGAAATTTTATGAAGGTGGAGGTAAACCATACAAACCATTTTCAAGGAGGAGATTAAAGAAATGGAAAAAGCGTTAATTGCCCTTGCAGCTGCTTTAGCGGTTGGATTGCCAGCTTTGGCTACCGCATATGCCCAAGCAAAGATAGGTAGCTCAGGAGCTGGAACCATAGCTGAAAAGCCAGAAACAGGTGGAATAATCATAATACTTGAAGCTATACCCGAAACCATGGTAATCCTTGGTTTCGTTGTGGCTATTATGTTGATACTACAGTTTGCCTAAAGGATGAGTTAGATGACCTTAGATTCTCTAGATGAAGGCCGCTCTTTGGAACTCTTCAAGAAGGCTTTACAAGAGGAATATGAGAAAAGGCTAGAAGCCTTGAGGAAAGAGCATGAAGAGAGACTTATGGAGTTGACTGCCCAATATAGGCAGAGGACTGAGATTGAGGTGAGCCGAATAAGGCAGGCCTTGCAAGCTAGATATGAAGAAACTCTACGAACCAGAAAAGAAAGTGTAAAAGGAGAGTTGATCTCGTTAATATACAAAGAATTAAGCGATCTATACAGTGAGACCTTGTCTTACATCGAAAAAGAGCTTTTCAGTTTTACGTCCAATCCTGAGGGAGGATACAAGGGGGTGCTGAAGGGGCTCGTGGAAGAGGCCCTAGCAGTGCTGAATGAACCTGCGGTAGTTGTTGTTCGTCCTGAGGATGAGAATCTTTTGTTGGAGCATCCCCTTGTTGAAAAAGTTGAAGTGGAAGAAGATGACAAGCTATTAAATTGCGGAGGGTGTATAGTCCTAGATGCTGCTACCAAGCGGCGGATAGTCGATAACACTATCCTTTCCAGATTTGAAAAACTAAAAGGAATGATAAGGGAAAAACTGTCGATTAGGTACAAAGAGGTTTTCGATGTTGTTGAAAAAATATGAAGAAAATTATGGCTATTTCAATGCAAGATTAAGAGCCAGAATGGAGTTTTTTTTAAAAAAAGAGGATTACGAAAGGCTTGCGTCGGGAAGCTTAGGCGAATTTGAGACCTTCATAATGGAAGGACAATTTGGGAAGAATTATAGAGAAGAGCTTCTCAAGTCTGGTTATTCCACTGGAAGAAGAATAGATGAGGCGCTAGCCAGAGGAGTTTCTGATAATTTTCAAAAAATAAAGACTTTTGCGGTTGGGGAGCCGCGATTGCTCCTGGAATTGCTTTTCATGCGGTCAGACCTTCACAATGGCAGGCTTTTGCTTAGGGCTTTGAAAACTAAGAGTAACGCAACTCAGCCGCCTCCTAAATGGTATGGGTTTGGTGCGTTGCCTGCTTCTTTGTTTGAGGATTTATATGCTTCCAGATCCAACAAAGAAATAATAGGAAAACTTTTTTTGGATGGCCACCGAATAGCTACTTCTCTTGCAAAGGCTGTAATAGAGCTGGAGCAGACGGGCAATTTGCCCCAAGCGGAAAGAAGGTACCTTTCTTTGTTGCTCGGCTATGCTTTGGACAGTATTGAAGATATAAGAGCGGAAAACAAAAAAATAATACTGGAATATATAAAACGGACCGTGGATATTTGGAATGTTAATGTCTTCTCCCGAAAGATAAGGAACGAAGGGGAGGAAGCTGCTTACACGAGATACTTCATGGACACCGAGGGACTGATAAATCGCAATCGACTACTTAAGGCAAACAAATGGAGTGAACTTTTGTCAGGGACTCCTTGGTCTGGAGTTTTAAAGAAGGTAAAGGACGATGTAAGTGATCAATTTATCCTTCGAAGCTTGATGAGAGAGTTTTTGTTTTGGCAAGTTCAACAGCGAAGGGAAAACCTTATGGGCATAGGTATTGCTGTTGCTTATGTAGCCTTGCAGCTGGCTGAATGGCAAAACCTTAACACCATATCCATCGGTTTACAGCTGGCCATGCCCGCTGATCAGATTTTATCGCGCCTGATAATTTTGGAAAGGTAGAGAGCGATGAATGAGGTGAAGGTGGAGAGGGCTTTGGTTGTGGGCAGGGATTTGTTCGTGGATTTATGGTCTCTTTTAGGTTTCGAACCCATCGAATGCCCCCATCCTAAAGCATTTGGATCCATATGGAATACTCTGATAGAAGAGGATGTTTCTTTGGTTTTGTTGGAAGAAAGATGGTTTTCTCAAGTTCCTGAGATCTTCAAAAGAAGGATAGAGAAGATGACCAGGCCGTCGTGGGTCGTGTTGCCATCCTTTAGTTTGCCTGAAGAGGGAGGATCCTTTGATGGATAGATGTGGAATTATAAGGGGAATCTCTGGCCCTGTAATAAAAGCCGAATCCAAGGTCCCAACTAGACTTTATGAAGTAGTAAGGGTCGGCAAGGAAGGACTCTTAGGAGAAGTTATACGGATTAGAGGGTCATTCGTAGATGTGCAGGTTTACGAAGACACCACAGGCCTAAGGGTAGGGGAGCCGGTAGTTTTCAGCGGAGAACTTCTGTCTGTGGAGCTTGGCCCTGGTGTCTTAGGGACTGTGTTGGATGGTATAGGTCGCCCGCTGAGTAGAATTGGGGCAGAGGACGGTATTTTCCTTAAGAGAGGTTTCGCTGCTCCAACCGTTCCAAGGGACCTTAAATGGAAATTTGTTCCTTTAATGCAAGAAGGCCAGGAGTTCTTTCCAGGTGATGTTTATGGGGTAATGGTTGACGTGGGAGGTTTCCAACACAAACTCATGATACCTCCTCTGGCGAAGCCCGGGAAGGTTGCTTGGATAGCTGCTGAAGGGGAATATAAAGCAGAGGATCTTCTTTTTGAATCTACCCAAGGACTATCTTTGTGTTGTGTCCAGAAATGGAACGTTAGAGTCTCCCGTCCCTTTAAGGAACGCCTTCCGTTTAACGAACCTCTAATAACAGGGCAGAGGATTCTGGATACCCTGTTCCCTGTGGCGTTGGGTGGGGCATCTGTGGTGCCAGGGGGCTTTGGAACTGGAAAGACAGTTACGCAGCAGTCGCTGGCCAAGTGGTGCAACGCTGACATCATAATTTACATAGGGTGTGGGGAGCGAGGAAACGAGATGACAGAGGTATTGGAGGAGTTTCCTCATCTCAAAGATCCCAGAACGGGAAAAGCCCTTATGGACAGGATGATTCTAATCGCTAATACTTCCAACATGCCTGTGGCTGCCAGAGAGGCCAGCATATATTTGGGCATGACGCTGGCTGAATACTTCAGAGACATGGGGAATAACGTAGCCATAATGGCTGATTCCACTTCTAGGTGGGCTGAGGCCCTAAGAGAAATAAGTGGAAGACTTGAAGAGATGCCAGGGGAAGAAGGGTATCCTGCTTATCTTTCATCCAGACTTTCTCAATACTATGAGAGGGCAGGCAGAGTAAAGGTGCTGTGTTCTGACGAGCGTGAAGGCTCTATAACTGTCATAAACGCTGTCTCTCCGCCGGGGGGGGATTTCTCTGAACCAGTGACTCAAGCCAGTTTGAGGCTTTCTGGTGCTTTCTGGGCCCTTGATAAATCTCTGGCTCAGAAGAGGCATTTCCCTTCCATAAATTGGCACTTAAGCTACACCTTGTATGAACATTCACTATCCGATTACTTCAATAGGAAGCTAGGAGCGCAATGGAGTGAATTGGTCCTTTGGTTGAGGGAGTTATTGGAGGATGAGAAGAAATTGGAGGAGTTAGTACAGATAGTGGGAAGAGACGCCCTGGAGGAACTGGATAGATGGAAGCTTCACCTGGCATGGCTGGTTAAAAGTTTCTATCTTCAGCAAAATGCCTTCGATGATAAGGATGCTTTTTGTCCTCTTGAAAAGCAAAAGCTTCTGCTGGAGTTTTTTAAAGAGATGGATTGTAGGGTAGTAGATAAAGTGAAAGAGGGAGTGCTCTTCTCTCAGATACAAAGGATTCCCATACAAATGTGGCTGGAAGAAATGCGAAAGCTACAGGTTGAGGAAATGCAAACCAAAAAACATGAATATATTACCGCACTCGATAGAGAATTGGACTCACTAGAGGTGATAAGATCATGAGCCTTTACAGGGAAGGGAGCAGGGCCGTTGAGGGTATAACTGGTCCCCTTTTATTTGTCTCAGGAATAAAGAATGGTGGTTATGGGGAGATAGTATCCATAGAGACGGGGACGTCTACTTTGATGGGACAGGTATTGCAGGTGGAAGATGAAATATGCGTAATCCAAGTTTTTGAAGACACCATGGGACTTGACCCTGCGTCAACCACCGTCTGGCTACAACGGGATGTTATGCGAATGCCTTTGAGCCCTGCACTCAAAGGAAGAGTGCTAAATGGTAGGGGGGAACCCATAGACCATAAGGGGCCTATCGTTTACGAAGAGTATAGGCTACCTATTCAGGGTTTACCGTTAAATCCAGTGATGCGTTCCAGTCCTAACGCTTACATTGAGACAGGCATCTCCTCGATAGATGTGATGAATACCTTGGTTAGGGGGCAAAAGCTTCCTATTTTTTCAGGGGCTGGATTGCCTGCCAATGAGCTTGCTACACAGATTGTCAAGCAGGCCAGAGTTCCAGGAGCGAGAGGACGATTCCTTCCCATATTTGCAGCTGTTGGGATAACCGCCAGGGAAGCCCAGTATTTTATAAACTTTTTCAACGATACGGGAGCCATACATAATGGCATTTTTTTCATAAATCTTGCCAGTGATTCGGCTGTGGAAAGGATACTTACTCCTAGACTGGCCTTGACAGCCGCTGAATATTTTGCTTTTTCCCTTGGATATGATGTCTTAGTGGTTATTACGGACATGCTTTATTATTGTGAGGCCTTGCGAGAAATAAGTGCAGTAAGAGATGAAGTTCCAGGTAGGAGAGGTTATCCGGGATATATGTACTCTGACCTTGCTAGCATATTTGAGAGGGCTGGGTGTGTGAAAGGCAGAAAGGGTAGTGTGACTCAGCTTCCTATAATAACCATGCCAGGAGATGACATGACCCATCCAGTTGTGGATTTGTCTGGGTATATAACAGAAGGGCAGATAGTATTGGATAGAAGCCTGAACGACAGAAATATATACCCTCCTATAAACGTTTTGCCCAGTTTGAGCAGGCTTATGAATAAAGGAATAGGAAAAGGAAGGACGGTAAAGGAGCATAGGAGCCTCGCGGATCAGTTATATGCTTCTTACGCCAAAGCGAAAGAGGTAGAGAGGTTAAGGCTTATAGTGGGAGAAGATGGCCTCACTCCAGAGGAGAAGCTCTTTTTGCGCTTCGGTGAAATTTTTGAAAAAGAGTTTTTGAATCAAGGAAATACATATAGAGACTTAAAGCAATCGATGGAGATAGCATGGGATTGCTTGTCTGTCCTCCCGAGGGAGGCTCTGTTCAAGTTGTCGGAGGATGTAATCACAGAAAAGCTGGCCGGAAGGGAAAGAAAAAACCAATGAGCTCTCAGTTGATACCTACTAGGGATCAAGTAATACTGTTACGAAGGCAAATAAATATAGTTAGTTTTGGCAGAACTCTATTAGAGAAAAAGAAGGATGCTTTGCTAAGGGCCATAGAGGAAGATAGGAAGGTGTTTTCAGAGAAGGAAAAGCGTTTAAAGGGTCTAATCCGTAAGTTAAATTACTTGTATGCGTTGGTGCGTATGTACGAAGGGAATACAACTGTAAAACTGTTATCGATGAATAAACCTAGCATAGAGCTAAAATCTACCATGCACACTCTAATGGGGTGTAAGTATTTACAATACAAATGTAAAAAGGCAGAGGGTTTTACTTTGGAGGAAGTAGCGCTAGATCCTGCCTTGACTTCCTTTTACGTAGATGATCTTCTGCGGACTTTGACGGATACTGAATCTGTCCTGTGGGATTTCATAAACACCAAGACCAAGTTGAATGCCCTTGAGGCGGAGCTGAAAAAAACTATGATGAAGGTTAACACATTAGATTACGTGATTTTACCCAAGCTTAAGACCGATTTGAATTATATAATGGACATACTTAACGAACGAGAAAGGCAAGAAAGATATATCGCAAAGAAAGTCTCACGCAGAAAAAGTTCACAAAGGGACGTTAAAGTGTAGGAGTGCAGAATTAAGCATGTTTCTCAGCATGAGAGGTTGAAAAAAGTGAAAATAGAAATATTGACAGTGGGTAAGCCAAAAGCGTCATACGTCAAGGACGGTTTGTCTGAATATTTAAAAAGGTTAAAAGTACATCTTCCTTTAAGCATGAAGCATGTTCCCGATCGCTCCAAGAGGAAAAATGCCGAAAAAGTATTGGAGGAAGAAGGAAAGGAGATATTAAGCACTGTAGGGGATGAAGATTTTTTGGTTCTTTTGGATGTCGGTGGCCGTCTAGTAGACAGCGTTTCTTTTGCTGCATGGGTGCAAAAGAAACTGAACGAAACGCCCAAAAAGCTAATTTTTTGTGTTGGAGGTGCATATGGGGTATCTGAGGACGTAAAAAGAAGAGCAAATTTTCTTTTGTCCCTTTCTCCCATGACCTTTCCTCACGAGATGAGTTTGCTTATCCTGGTGGAGCAACTTTATAGGGCAGTTATGATCAATAAAGGTAGTGCATATCACCATTGAATGAGATAAGATAGACAAAAAACGATATTTTATAGGAGGTAAATGAGAACGATGAAGATGGATCATATTTTAAAGCAGGCAAAGAAACTACAGGCGGAAATGGCCAGGGTTCAAGAGGAACTGGCTAACGAGGTTGTGGAGGGAAGCGCCGGTGGAGGGCTCGTCAAGGTAAAGGCAAATGGACAGGGAGATATCGTTGGAATCGACATAGATGTGGAAGTTATTGACCCTGAGGAAAAAGAGATGCTTGAAGATTTGATCCTTGCTGCTATCAGTGACGCTTTGACTAAAAGTAGGGAGCTCGCTCAAAAGAGGATGGGGGCTTTCAGCAAAGGTTTTGGTCTTCCTGGAATAATGTAGGAGGGAGAAGTCTTGGATAGGGATCCTTTAAAGAAGGTAATCAGTCTCCTTGAAAAAATTCCAGGAGTAGGAGAAAAGACGGCACGGCGTTATGCCCTGTTTTTGCTCCAACAGTCGAAGGAGTATTCTATTGAACTGTCAAAGGCAATATTAGAACTGAAAGAAAATACAGGGTCTTGTCCGCAATGCGGGAATATTACATCCTCCGATGGTGAGCTTTGTGCTATTTGTTGTGACCCTATGAGGGATAGGGAGACCCTTTGTGTATTGGAAAGCCTAGAAGATTTACTCAACTTTGAGCATTCAGGTATTTACAACGGGCTTTATTTTGTTTTAGGCGGACGAATTTCTCCTATGGAAGGAGAAGACCTGGACGATGAGAGACTCAAAAAGCTTAAGGATTACGTCGTTGAAGGAAAATTTAAGGAGGTTATAATTGCTACAAACCCTAAAGTTGAGGGTGATTTAACCTTTTATGCGGTTTATGATGCCATTAAAGACTGCAACGTTGCAATAAGCAGGTTGGCCTTTGGCCTCCCAGTGGGGGGCAATATAGGGTATGCTGACCGGATGACCCTACATGCTTCTCTTGATTCAAGAGTGGCTATAAAAGACGCAAAGAGATAGGAAGGGAGTGAGAGGATGGCAAAAAAGGTCAGGAAGGTCTTAGTGGTTTTTGCTCGTAGTTTGTTTGTTTTCATAGGAGCGATTACGGGTTATGAAATTGCATTTGTTTTGATCAGTAATAAGATGTGGCCATGGGAAAATGTTCCTCATGTAATTATTCTGTACTTGCTCTCGGTGATTTTGTTCAGCCTGATCGGTTATATGGTGACTCCTCTTATTGTTAGGGTTCTCGGCTTTATAGGTTTATATCTTGAAAAAAGCATGGAGGGTATAAGCTGGAGAGATATTTCTGTAGCCATTTTTGGTCTTGTCGCTGGGTTGTTTGTTGCAAATTTAGCGGCGTTGCCTTTTACCAATCTCCCTGGTGTGGGAAGTTATATAGCCATAACATTGAATATTTTTTTGGGATACCTTGGGGTGAGGCTTTTTTTGAGCCACAAAGATGAAATTGCCAGCATGTGGACATCTATAGGAGGATTGAAAAGTCGTTTCGGAAAACCCAAAAAGGAAAAATACTTTCATGAGGAATTGCTGGAAACGGGCCAGGAAGGACCGAGTCCTAAAATCCTTGATACCAGTGTTATTATAGACGGGAGAATATTGGACATCGCGGCTACTGGTTTCGTGGAGGGAGTGTTTATCCTTCCCAAATTTGTCCTTAATGAGCTTCAGTCCATAGCCGATTCGACAGATCCCTTGAGACGAACAAAAGGAAGACGAGGCCTCGATGTAATCAAGGAACTGCAGAGGGTGCGGAATGTATCGGTACACATAGTTGGTAAATCTGTAAACGACCTAGGGGTTGACTCTGTAGATGCTGGAATAGTTGCCCTTGCTAAGGATATGGGAGCAAAAATAGTTACCACAGATTACAACCTCAATAAGATAGCTCAAATACAAGGCGTTGAGGTTCTTAACGTGAACGAGCTTGCCAATGCCCTAAAGCCCATTTTGCTTCCTGGCGAGAACGTCATAGTGGATTTGATAAGAGAGGGCAAGGAACCTAAGCAGGGAGTCGGATACCTCGATGATGGGACCATGCTGGTGGTTGAGGATGGGGAAAGGTACATAGGAAGCAGAGTAGAGGTCACCATTACTTCCATGCTTCAAACACCAGCGGGCAGAATGGCCTTTGGTAGAGTGAAAAGAGAGGTAAAACCTTGAAAAAGTGGTCCTTTATTGTATTGATAGGGGGAAAGGGAAACCGATTGGGAGGAACTCCCAAACAGTACAGGATGCTATGTGGGAAACCCCTTTGGGTCTGGAGTTTCGACCTTGCAAAGAACCTTGTCTCAATGAACGAGGTAGACGAGGTTATTGTAGTTGCCCCTACAGAGGATGTTGGCCTCTTAAGACAGAGACTAGCATGTTATTCATGGGTAAAAGTTGTCTCTGGAGGAAAGACCAGACATGATTCAGTTGTTTCAGGATTGAAAGCAGCAAAAGGTGACTACGTGTTTGTGCACGATGGGGCTAGGCCTTTTGCAGATTTGGCCATGTGCTTGAGACTTAAAGAGGAAGCCATCTTAAGTGGGGCAGCAGTACCAGTTTTGGAAGTTGTAGATGCGTTGAAGAAACAAGAAGGAGAGATCTTAGTTACCGTTCCGAGGGAGAATTTCCTCCTGGCCCAAACACCGCAAGTGTATCCGCGAGATTTGCTCTTGAAAGTTATGGAAGAGGCGAGTAACAAAGTAAGGGATGAGTCAGAGGCATGGAGTCAGGCAGGTTTCCCGGTTGGTCTTGTGAAGGGCAACGTTCAAAATATGAAGGTTACCTTTTTGGAGGATTGGGAATTTGCAAAAATGATTGGTAGCTATTATCAATGTGTTGAGCGATGTGGGGTCGGCTACGATACTCATCCTCTGGAGCCGGGGAGGCCCCTGGTGTTGGGAGGGGTTAAGATACCTTCGACCTTGGGGTCTGTGGGGCATTCTGATGGAGATGCTTTGTGTCATGCTATATCAGATGCCATATTAGGGGCCTGCGGTGAACCAGATATCGGTTTGCTTTTTCCAGCTTCCGATGCCAAGTACAAAGGTGCCAATAGCTTGACTCTGCTGAAGGAAGTTGTTAGTAGGGTGCAAGAAAAAGGTTGGCAAGTGCTTTGGGTAGACTCAGTAATAATTCTCCAATATCCCAGGTTGGCTCCTTTCATTAACGAAATTAAAAGATCCCTGGGAAAGGTTTTATGCGATCCAAGAGGTAACGGAATAGTGAACGTGAAAGCCAAATCGGCAGAGCATATTGATAGTGCAGGCTCAGGCATGGCCGTCCATTGTCATGCTGTGGCCATGTTGCGGAGAATTTCAGATTAGAAATCAAAATCCTTTTGGGCTCTATGTTGAGGCTTGCCATAATTAAATGTTGGCTATAAACTATTCCCTCAAATAACGGATAATAATGGGTGAGAGTAAAAGCTTTTATTGAGATGTGGGATGGGGGCGAGAAAAGATGGATTGCGAAAAACTTATTCAAGCGGAAGAGGGTATTACTTTTGATGATGTCCTGTTATTGCCAGGTTACAGTGAGGTTTTGCCGGCAGAAGTGGATTTGAAGACATACCTTACCCCTCAGATTAAACTTAACATACCACTGTGCAGTGCAGCGATGGATACGGTGACGGAGGGAAGGCTAGCAATAAGCCTGGCCAGAGAAGGTGGAATAGGTATCATACACAGAAACATGACAGTGGAGGAACAAGTAGCGGAGATAGATAAAGTCAAACGCTCCGAATCAGGGGTCATAGTAGATCCTTTCTATCTTCATCCTGAAGATTCCGTTAAGGATGCCGTATCATTGATGGAACATTATCATATATCTGGTGTCCCAATAGTAGATAAGGATAATAAGCTGGTAGGGATAATCACTAATAGGGACTTGAGGTTCGTTACCAACTATGATCAGCCCATAAAAAATGTTATGACGAAAGAAAACCTAATAACTGCCCCTGTAGGGACAACGCTGGATGGTGCTGCAGAGATACTAAAAAAACACAAAGTAGAAA
Source organism: Thermovirga lienii (assembly GCF_036847465.1). Lineage (NCBI taxonomy): Bacteria > Thermotogati > Synergistota > Synergistia > Synergistales > Thermovirgaceae > Thermovirga > Thermovirga lienii. Next base: position 61,832 of record NZ_DAITZW010000001.1, read on the forward strand.
AACTTCCACTCGTAGATTCCAACGGCATATTAAAGGGATTGATCACCATCAAGGATATAAGAAAAGCTAAAGACTTCCCCAATGCCTGCAAGGATGAACATGGGCGGCTTAGAGTTGGAGCCGCTTTGGGGGTAGGAGAAGGAGCCCTTGTGAGGGCAGATAAGTTTGTAGAGGCTGGAGTAGATGTTCTTGTGGTAGACACGGCCCATGGGCATTCCAAGGCCGTTATAGAGACAGTTAGACAGATTAGGAAAAGGCACGGGAATATACCTATAATTGCAGGTAATATCGCAACAGGAGAGGCAGCTGAAGCTCTCATAGAGGCGGGTGCAGATGGGGTGAAGGTCGGTGTTGGCCCTGGGTCCATATGTACAACCCGTGTTATTGCCGGCGTGGGAGTTCCCCAACTTTCCGCCGTAATGAGAGTGGCGAGTGTAGCTCACAAGAAGGGTAAGACCGTTATAGCGGATGGTGGGGTGCGCTTCTCTGGAGATGTAGTGAAGGCCATAGCTGCAGGTGCGGATGCCGTGATGATAGGCTCGTTGTTTGCCGGAACTGACGAGAGCCCTGGAGAAGTGACTATCTACAGGGGAAGATCCTTTAAGAGTTACAGAGGCATGGGATCCTTGGCTGTGATGAAAGACGGTCTCAGCAAGGATAGGTATTTCCAGCAGGATGCTCCCGAAGAAAAGCTGGTGCCGGAAGGAATAGAGGGATTGGTCCCCTATAAGGGACCTTTAAGCGGTGTCGTGTATCAGCTTGTTGGCGGTTTGCGTTCTGGAATGGGATATGTAGGAGCCGCAAATATCAATGAATTGCAACAGAAGGCACGATTTGTAAGAGTAACATCCGCAGGAGTTAAAGAAAGTCATCCTCATGACGTGGTCATAACCAAAGAGGCTCCTAACTATTGGGTGGAAGCCTAGAAGAATGTGAGGCTGTGAAGACTATTGCTTGGTGTATGACCTAATGGTATAATACCCTTGTAGTAGCGCCTTAGAATTGATTGAGATGCCTTGTTGAGGCGAAGAGTGGGTTTTTCCTGCTCTTCGCCTTTTATCTGATACATCTAATGGTTAATTATGGAAGAAGGTTGGAGTATGGATATTTTGAAAGATACGTTCACTAGGGAGAGAATAAAAGATATAGTCGAAAGTTTAGGGTACGAGTTTGTTGGAGTAGAATTCGTTGTTGAGAGCGGACGTACCATAATGCGGGTCTACATAGACTCTATAGGAGGAATTTTGATATCAGACTGTGAGAAGGTATCAAAAAAGATAGATGCTCTGCTTAATGAGCATGACGAAAAGATCCCCCAAAATTTTTATTTAGAGGTAAGTTCGCCAGGCATGGAGAGGCCTTTGTTCGAGATAAAAGATTACATTAGGTTTAAGGGTAAAAAGGTAAAAGTAAAATTAAAAACCCCCTTAGAGGGAAGAAAGAATTTCAAAGCTTTTATAGAGGACGTTGAGGGGGATAAGGTGTTTTTTAGAACACCCGAAGGAGAAGTTTTCAGTGTTCCTGTATCTTCTGTGTTCAAATGTAACATCATACCCGAGGAACTTGAACAATTCGGGCATAAAGAAAAACAAACCAGGGATGATAGAAAAAGGAGGAAAAAATGATGCAATTAGGGCGTGATTTTGCTCGCGCTTTACGACAGATTACTCAAGAAAGAAATCTCCCAATGGAGATAATATCTTCAGGGTTAGAGGCAGCGATGGTTCATGCTTACAGGAAGTTCAAAAACGGCAACCAGAATGTGGAGGTCTATCTTGACCTGGAGCATGGCGAGATGAGCATTTGCGAGGTAAGAAAAGTCGTAGAGGAAATTGAGAATCCTGATACCGAAATTACTTTGAAAGAAGCCATCGAGAAGGGTTTTAATGATGTAGAGATAGGGGATATTATACGAATCGAGGTCAACCCTGAAGATTTTGGGCGTATAGCCGCCCAGACAGCCAGGCAAGTGATAATTCAAAGGCTTAAAGATGCGGAAAGGCAGGTAATATACGAGGAGTTCGCGGACAAGATCGGTGGTTTGGTTACCGGAACCATTTTTAAAGCCGAGAATGATTATGTTTTGGTTAGATTGAATGATAGAACCGAGGCCCTTTTGCCTAGAGAGGAAAAGATAGTAGGAGAAGAGTATAATCTGGGAGACCGGATGAAGTTTTATCTTTTGGAGGTAAGGCAGACATCCAAAGGGCCAAAGATAATAGTATCCAGAAGCCATCCCGGATTGTTGCGGAAGCTATTGGAGCTTGAGGTGCCTGAAATTCAGGATGGAGTAATAGAAATAAGAGGTATTGTGAGAGAAGCTGGTGCCAGATCCAAGGTTGCTGTGAGCAGCCTGGATGCCAACGTAGAGCCGGTGGGTGCATGTGTTGGTCCTAACGGTTCTCGTATCAAATCCATAAGCAATACCCTTGGCGGGGAGAGGATAGACATTGTGGTATACAGCAGCGATCCATTGCAATTCATTAGAAATGCTCTCTCTCCAGCGAAGGTAGTTAAGATGGAACCTGTGTTGGAACAGGAAAGGACTGTTAAAGTTTACGTGCGTCCAGACCAGCTTTCTCTAGCCATAGGAAAAGCTGGCCAAAATGTAAGACTGGCAGCCAGGTTAACGGGATGGAAGATAGACATAAAGACTATTGAACCCGATAGACTGCCTACTTTACAGGATCTTTTTGAAGATATTGTCACTAAGGAAGATGATTGAATAGATGGCGGGAATTACTGGCAATAAAGCAGGTGCCTTACAAAAAAGGAAAAGACCCAGGACATGTGTGGGGTGCGGAGCCGAGGAGGGCAAAAAAAAATTGCTGCGAGTAGTTCGCTCTCCGGAGGGTGTGGTAAGCGTTGACCCCACAGGGAGGGAGCCTGGAAGAGGTGCTTACTTGTGTATCAGTTTAGAATGTCTTAAATTGGCGAAGAAGAAAAATGCCTTTTCCAGAGCTTTGAGGGTGTCTGTGCCTTTAACCTTTTACGACGAAGTTGAGGCATATATAAATGCAAAGCTGAGTGGAGATGAAAATGGAGGGAAAGGGCAAAGGCCTATAGACCCAAAACTATTAGATATGATCGGTCTTTCCGCAAGGGCAGGAATGCTTTCTGTTGGTCAGGATCAGGTGTTACAGGAACTTAAGAAGGGCAAGCATTTACTTGTTTTGCTAACAAGAGACTGTTCTAAGAATGTTGAGAGAGCTATAGCTGGGTATAAGGAAAGAGGTCTCTGTAAGATTATAAAATTGGACTTTCTTGACAGAGACGTTGTCCACACGAAGCTTAATCTTGGGAAAACCCAGATTTTAGGGCTTCCTCTTGACAGCGGAATGGCTAAAAAAATTGAAACGCTCGTGACAGAGGGGGTTGAAAACCATGAGTAAAATTCGAGTATACGAATTGGCAAAGATGTTAGGCTTATCCAATAAGGATTTGATGCAGATATTGGAAGATTTGGGAGTGGATGTCAAAACCCATATGAGCTCCATAGATGCAGAGACAGCTCAAATAATAGAGGAGTCTCTTGGAGAGTCCAAGGCAAAAGACAAATCTTCCGACGTCAAGGGAAAAGATAAGAAGACTGTAAATGTTCCCCCTGGGTCAAGCGTTTCTGATGTAGCTAAACTTTTAGGGATAAAACCAGCGGATGCAGTAAAAGCATTGTTGGAAGCGGGGAAAATGATTCCTGCTGGAGCAGCTGTGAATAAGGAGATATTGGACATCTTATCAGAGGTGTTTGATACGGAATTTGTAGTAGCAGATTCCGCGCAGAAGGAACAGGAAAAAGGTAAGGTGGAGCCTCAACGGAAAAAGCAACCTGAAGGTAAGAATTTGCAGCCTAGGGCTCCTATTGTAACGGTCATGGGGCACGTGGACCACGGTAAGACTTCTCTTCTGGATTACGTTAGAAAGACTAAAGTGACGGAGCGCGAAGCTGGAGGAATAACGCAGCACATAGGAGCGTCCACTCTTGAATATAACGGCAGAAAAATAGTGTTTCTAGATACTCCAGGACATGAAGCGTTCACTTCTATGCGTGCTCGTGGAGCACAGGTTACAGATATCGTTATTTTGGTGGTTGCAGCTGATGATGGAGTAATGCCTCAGACTGTAGAAGCGTTGAACCATGCTAAGGCTTCAGGAGTTCCCATAGTTGTTGCTGTAAACAAAATAGATAAACCTGAGGCGCGACCAGACAGGGTTAGACAGCAACTTTCCGAGCACGGCTTGATCCCCGAGGAATGGGGTGGAGACACTATATTCGTTGATATCTCCGCAAAGACCGGAGTCGGAATAGACCAACTCCTCGAGATGGTGCTACTCGTGGCAGATATGAATGAATTGAAGGCGGACCCAACAGTTGATCCTAGAGGAGTCATTATAGAAGCCAAGCTAGATAGAGGCAAAGGACCTGTAGCTACCGTGATAGTTCAAGAGGGGACCTTAAAGGTAGGTAACATACTGGTTTCAGAGAGTTCTTGGGGCAAGGTTAGGGCCATGATAGATGATAGGGGGCACAACTTGAAAGAGGCTGGCCCCAGTACACCGGTTGAGATTTTGGGGTTCAATGATGTTCCTTCTCCCGGGGAGACCTTTAAAGTCGTAGGCTCGGAGAAAGAAGCCAGAGCATTAATAGATCAAATAAAACAAGAAGAGAAAGCAGCTGCATCAAAGACCGAAAGGCATATGACGCTAGAGGAATTATATGGAAAGATGGCTGAAGGAGAGACTCCAACCCTCCGTCTTGTACTGAAGTGCGACGTGCAAGGATCTTTGGAGGCTTTAAAGGGTTCCCTGAGAAAGCTTGAAACTGAGGAAGTGGAGATCCAATTTATCCACGAAGGCGTAGGTAGGATTTCAGAGTCCGATGTAATGTTGGCTTCCGCGTCAGATGCAATAATAATTGGATTTAACGTCAGACCTGATTCGAAAGCCAAAAAATTGGCGGAGGCAGAAGGTATTCAGATTAGGTTGTATGACGTAATATACGATCTTATCGATGATGTAAAATCGGCTTTGGAAGGAATGCTTGCTCCTACGTTGAAAGAGAAGACCTTAGGACAGGCAGAAATAAGAGCCGTCTTCAAGGTACCAAAAGTTGGCAAGGTTGCCGGATGCTACGTGCTGGAAGGTGTTATAAGAAGGAACGCTAAGGTTCGCCTGATAAGAGATGGTATAGTTATTTGGAATGGGTCTTTGGACACTCTAAAAAGGTTTAAGGATGACGTAAGGGAAGTTGCTGCTGGTTATGAGTGCGGTATGAGCTTCACCAACTTCCAAGACTTCAACGAAGGGGACATCGTAGAGGCTTACGAAATAGTTGAAGAGAAGAGGACGCTGGAGTAGTAAGATTTTGAGAATGTGGAGAAACTATGAATCTCCTGTAGTTGGTATTTTAATGCTCGAAATAAAGGTGCAGGGGGCGAAAAGCTTGAAGGATCGGAGGCAGGTTTTTCGCTCTCTTCAGACCTTGTTGCGGAAAAGGTGGAACGTTTCTGTAAGCGATCTAGGCCCTCCAGGGTCATGGAGTGATTTGGCTATGGCTGTTGGTGTCGTGGGCAGCAGCTTTGAAAGTGTAGAGGGTACCTTATCAGAAGTAATGAGATTTTTGAACATGAAGGAAGAACTCGCAGAATTTACCATTGTTCGTATGAAACGAGAGGTTGAGAAATATGACATCTTTTAGGATGCAACGCATTAACAAAGAACTTTTGAGGGAGATATCGGTTCTTCTTCAAAGCGAGATAAAGGACGAGCGCGCTAAGAGGGCTATTCTGATAGAGGTTGACTGCTCAAAGGACCTTAGTCACGCAAAAGTGTATTACACCACGTTGCGGAAGGAAGACCGAGAAGAGGTCCAAAAGGGCCTTGATAAAGCCTCCAAGCTGATTCGGTCCATTTTGGGAAGGCAGATGCATTTACGACAAATACCAGAACTTAGGTTCGAATATGATTTGGTAGAGGAAAAGGCCAGGAAGTTGGAGGCTGTGTTGGATTCCATAAAGTCCAAGGAGGATAGCAAGAAAGAAGGTCCGGAGGAGAGTTTATGAGGGAACCTTTTGCTTCTATAAGGGAAGCCCTTTTGAACGCTAGGTGCTGGCTAGTCTTAGCTCACGAAAAGCCTGATGGCGACTCTTTAGGATGCGGAAGTGCTCTCGTCCGGAGGGCTGAAGTGCTGAACAAGGATGTCATCTGGTGTGGTCCCGATGAAATCCCTGAAATGTATGCTTTCCTGTATGGGATCGAGAGATATAAAGTCTTAGAAAGTGTAGAAGTTCCAAAGGACTCGGTGGTCGTAGCTATAGATATAGCGTCTTTAGGTAGGACCACCGAGTTGTTAGCTGGAGAAAACAGTGAAGATGTTTTGATTGTTAACATTGATCATCATGGCGATAATACCTGTTATGGGGCAATAAATTTGGTTAGGGAAGAGGCTTCCTCGGTTGCAGAAATTATTTGGCTTATGTATAACGAATTTGGGTGGGAGGTCTTTTCAGAGGAGGCGCTGGGACTCTATGTGGCCCTAGCGACTGATTCTGGCCACTTTCGTTTTTCTAACACTTCCTCGCAAACTCATGCCGTTGCAGCTGAACTCCTCAGGATAGGGGAATTAGATCCCCAAAAAATTTTTACGCAGATATACGAAAACCGTCCGATAAGAAAAATGCGTTTATGGGGCAAGGCATTCATTAAAGCGGAGCTTCACCTGTCAGGCAGGTTGTGTGTCTGCTGCTTGACTAATGGAGACTTTGAGGAATGTGGTGCAAAAAAGGAAGATACCGAGCATTTGGTCAATGAGTTTCTGTCCATAAAAGATGTAATGACAGCCGTGTTACTAGTTGAGGATGAGAATGGTACAAAGGCGAGCATTAGAACTCGAGAGCCTGTAGATGCAAGAGAAATCGCGAGGATATGGTCCGGTGGAGGTCATGTAAGAGCCGCAGGCTGTCGAATAGAAGTTCCAGTAGAAGAGGCAAAAGAGTTGATATTGAAGGAAATCGGAGCGATATATGCAGAACGGGGTTATCTTATTAAATAAACGTTTTGGGGAAAGAAGCACAAGATGTGTTAGCAAAATCAAATCACTAGTTGGAAGGGGCCTTAAGATCGGTCATGCCGGAACACTGGATTCTACGGCAGAAGGTCTGCTGGTGATTTTGTTAGGCTCCATGACTAGGACGTCAAGTTTCATCATGGAGCTTCCCAAAATCTACGAAGTGAAAGCGCACTTAGGGTATGAAACGGATACTTTAGATTCAAGTGGAGTGATCGTTAAAGAATCCTGCGCAGAACATGTAACAAGAAAAGATGTAGAAGTTTGTCTTGCCTCTATGTTGGGCTGGATTAATCAGGTCCCCCCAAAAATATCTGCTGTGCGGATAGAGGGTAAACGTTCCCATGAGTTAGCCAGAAAAGGGGTAGATATTTCTCCTGCTCCCAAACCAGTCCGAGTTTATAAGATTGAAGTATGTGACTTCGATTTAACAGAGAAATCTATTTCCTTGAGGATACGCTGTGGGAAGGGCACGTATATTCGTAGCATTATTAGGGATCTGGGGAGGGCGTTGGGGTGTTATGCTACTGTGACCTCACTGAGGAGGACTTACGTGGGACTAATGGATTTGCAAGATAGCGTTTCGTTGGAGCAGTTGCAAATGGGTTCTGTCGATAAATATCTACTAAAGCCTTATGAAATACTAAAAAACTATACTATCTACTATATTCCTGAGGACCTTCAAAGATGGATCAAAGCCGGTAACAGAGTTGAACCGTCCAAGCTTGTGCGGCGGAGTTGGTCTCCCTTTGGAATAGATAGGCATGTTGTGTTGGTTGGAAGGGACTTTTTCTCTTTTGCCGAACGGATGTATATATCAGGAAAGCCTTTATTCAAGCCTGTCAGAACCATTATGTGCAGCGAAGAAGAGCTTAGGAAGGAAGATATTAAATGATAGTAGTGTTGGGAGCTTTTGATGGTTTTCATAAAGGGCATCAGGCGCTATTTGACGCTGCGAGTAAGATGGCTTTGCGTTTGGAGGATTCTTGGGGAGTAGTAACTTTTTCTCCTCATCCCCAGGCTGTTCTTTCAAGTGATGGCTTTACTTTTCTTTTTACAGAGAGAGAAAGAGAGATTTTAGCTCGTTTTTTTGGCATACCTGAGCTTGTTCGAATACAATTTACAAGAAAATTAGCAGAGATGGAGCCCGAAGATTTTGTTTGTTTTTTAGAAGAAAGGTTTTTTATACGTGGACTGGTGGTTGGTGAAGATTTTAGGTTTGGCCGTTTAAGGAAAGGGAATGCATCCATGCTTAAAGAGCTAGCACATGTCAGAGGGTGGCAGACGTCAATAGTCCCCCAGGTGTCTTTCGATGGAGATAAGATAAGCAGCTCCAAAATAAGAGTGCTTGTTTCTTTAGGCGATGTTCGGACAGCAGGAAACATGCTGGGGTACCCCTTTTTTTTGAATGGGTCCGTTTCTCATGGAGAAGGAAGGGGAAGGGCTCTAGGCTTCCCGACCGCGAATATAGTTCCCTGCACGGGGAAAATTTTACCTGATCGAGGGGTCTACGCAGGGGCGGCAGCTGTGGAGAGAGAAATATTTCCTGCAGCCATAAATATAGGTTTCAACCCAACGTTTGAAGGCATCAGATCTTTGAGGGTGGAAGCTCACATAGTAGGCTTCAAAGGCGATATATATAACAAAAAAATAACCATATTTTTCTTGGAAAAAATAAGGCAGGAATCTAAGTTTCTGAAGGTAGAGGAACTGGTGGAGCAGATTAAAAAAGATGTAAAAGCAACCACTGATTATTGGAAAAGAGAGAAAAAGTTCAAGAGAGTGATCAGTGTGCTTGGTATGCATGTTTGAATTTTTTCTAATTACGAAAATTTGTCTTCCCCATTGAATTAAGCCTTACGGCATGGTAATATTACTCTTGTTTTGCGGGCCTGTAGCTCAGGGGATAGAGCAACGGCCTCCTAAGCCGTAGGTCGCCCGTTCGAATCGGGCCAGGCCCGCCATATACCCTCCGTATAGATGCGATTCCCAAGAGGTTTTTTGTTTATAAGATGGTTAGCGGCATCAAATTCCCCTTGCTGTCTAGTATAATTTTATGCATAGGCTACTTATATTTTGAGTGACGCAGTGTGTGTAACCTTTCAGTTATGCTTCATGGAGAGGCGGATGTGCATGATTTTTGAAGAGCGCAAATGGGCCGAGCTTGCGGAAAACATGGTTAGGACCCAAATAGCGGCGAGGGGAATTTCCAACGGAAGGATTTTGGATGCTTTAGCGAAGGTTCCTAGGCATGTATTTGTTCCGGAAGAACTTCGTTTCATGGCCTATGACGATTGTCCTTTACCCATAGGGTATGGACAAACCATCTCTCAACCTTATATGGTGGCTCGAATGACAGAACTTTTGGACCCTAAGGCCGGAGAAAAAGTGCTGGAAATAGGTACTGGTTCTGGTTATCAAGCCGCGGTATTGGCCTATTTAGGGGCGGAGGTTTTTTCAATCGAGAGAATTGAACCACTAGCAAAAAGAGCACAAGACAACCTTCGGAAATTAGGGCTCAGTGCCTCTGTTATTGTTGGTGACGGCATTAAAGGTTTACCCGAGGAAGCACCTTTTGATGCAGTGATTGTGACTGCAGCATCTACGGAAGTGGCTCAAGCTTGGAAAGAACAGCTGAAAGACGATGGTAGAATATTGTTGCCTTTACGATTACACTCTGGAGTGGAGCGGTTGTTGTTGCTTATACGTAGCGAAGGAAAAGAAGAAGAACAGTGGTACGATTATTGCCGCTTTGTCCCATTACTTCCTGGAGTAGAAAAAACAATGTAATTTGAGACGACGAAAGGAGCTTTTTTGTTGAATGGCTATTACTATCAAGAGTCTGAAAATAATGTTTTGGGTAGCCTTGATTTCAACGGTCTTGGTGTTTTTCATTTTTGTGCCAATACCAAGCGTGAAAATACTAGTAGGTGACAGAGTTTGGTTTAAGGTTCCTGTGGCCTTGGGGGGAAAGTTTGAGACTTTGTATGAACATTCTGTTCAAAAGACTCCAGTGATAGATGAGTATGTAATAAGCTGTGGCCGAATATGGCAGTGGCAGGAGAGAGTAAAATCCCATAATGCTGGTCTTCCATTCGAGGTGCCAAGGAATGGTAAATTTCTTGCAACAAACGGCTGGTTTTATTTTAGGGGAGGACGATGGAATTGGAACCGGTTCTTCTTGAGGGTTGGAAATGACATCTTGGGGAAAAATATCATCGTTTTTGGGGACGGTTTTATAGATGGGACTCCAGAAAGAACAACTTATAAATTGTTTACTATACTTAGAGGCAGAAAGCTTGTTGTACAATGGATGTCTACGACGATTGTCTCATGTTTGTTCTCAAATGAAAGTCTCAGAATAGTGCCTAATATGGTAGAATAAGGCGAATATTTGCATAAAAGAGAAGATGGAGGGTCCGTATCTGGAGGTGGGGGCTGTGTAGTAACTGAGAGTGAGAGGCAATAGGTTGTTTGGTGCTTTTATATTTACCGTTGATAGGAGGTATTTTGATGAACGAGGAGATCAAGCCAAAGAATGGCGCTAAAATAGCGATCGAAGAGATCGAAAAAGAAGCCGAAAAAATTGACCTTGATGAACTTCGCAGAAAGTATGATAGCGAGGCCAATACCCGCGATCTTAGGGGATGGTACGCGCTAATGGTGACAGCCATTGCAGTTGCTCTGTCAGCCTTTCATATTTATACATCAGGCTTTGGCCTTCTGCTTGCGATAAAACAGAGAGCAATCCATTTGGCGTTTGTCCTGTTTCTTGTTTACATGCTGTATCCCCCAAAGAAAAAGGGGGTTATAGAAACTAAAGTTCCTTGGTATGATTTTCTCTTAGGTGGTTTAGCTGCGTTCGCTGCCCTTTATCACGTTATATTTTTCAACGATATAATCATGAGGGCGGGACTTCCTACGACCATGGATCTTACTGTAGGATTTATAGGTATTTTGCTGCTCCTTGAAGCCACCAGGCGAGTATCGAACCCCATTTTGCCGGGCATAGCAATTTTCTTCCTTTTCTATTGTTATGCAGGCAGATATTTCCCCGCCATGTTTGCTCATAGAGGGTTCAATGTGATGAGGATAATCAACCATATGTACATGGGGACAGAGGGAGTGTTTGGTATACCCCTCGGCGTCTCTGCTACATTCGTTTTTATGTTTATCCTTTTTGGGGCCTTTTTGGAGCAGACAGGTATGGGGCGGTTTATAATTGATCTTTCAATGGCTCTGGCTGGGTGGTCCACAGGAGGACCTGCGAAGGTTGCAGTGGTCAGTTCTGGATTGATGGGATCCATATCAGGGTCCTCTGTCGCAAACGTCTGTACTACTGGAATGTTTACCATTCCGCTTATGAAGAGTGTTGGTTACAGGCCCCATTTTGCTGGAGCAGTCGAAGCCGTTGCTTCCACGGGGGGGCAGATAATGCCTCCTGTTATGGGTGCAGCAGCCTTCATAATGGCTGAATTTTTGGGGGTTCCTTATTTGAAAGTGGCCCTCGCTGCTGTAGTTCCTGCGCTGCTCTATTATTTTGCAGTCATAGTGCAAGTTCATTTGGAGGCCTCTAGACTTGGACTAAAGGGGCTTCCTAGGGAGCAGTTGCCCAAAATCTTGCCTCTTTTAAAGGCAAAAGGCCATCTTTTAATCCCCTTGATAGGGATAATCTATTTCCTTTTGGCGGGCTATACTCCACTCAAGGCGGCCTTTAATGGTATCGTGATCACGGTGGTTGTTTCTTTCTTGAACAAAGAAACCATGATGACCCTTCCCAAGCTCAAAGAAGCAATGGAGTCCGGTGCTAAGGGAGCTTTGGGGGTAGCGTGCGCTTGTGGAACCGTTGGTATAATCGTTGGGACCGCCACGTTGACGGGGCTGGGGCTTAGGATAGCTAGCGCCATAATAGCTCTTTCTGGAGGAATATTGATAGTTTCTCTTATGCTTACTATGGTGGCCTGTATCCTACTTGGAGCCGGCCTCCCAACTACAGCTAACTTCATAGTGACTAGCACCATGGCAGCTCCTGCTCTGTTGCAATTGGGTGTTGCTCCCATGGCCGCCTACATGTTCGTTCTTTATTTCGGTATAGCTGCTGACTTAAGCCCTCCGGTTGCATTGGCTGCCTATGCTGGGTCTGGTATAGCTGGTTCTGATCCCATGAAAACAGGAGCAACAGCGGTCAAGTTGGCTATAGCAGGTTTCCTAGTGCCCTATATTTATGTCTTTAACCCCATGCTGGTCTTGGTTGGCTTTGAGCCTATACCTTTCCTGTTGTCGATAGCGACGGCACTGCTTGGTGTGTTCTTGCTTGGTATGGGATCTATAGGTTATTATAAAGCGGAGATGGCCTTGTGGCAGCGAGTTGTGGCTATAGGCGGAGCGATAGCATTGCTAATTCCGGGAATCACGACAGACATAGTGGGGTTAGCAATATTGGTAGTTATGTTCTTGATTCAGAGGCAAAAAGCCAAAGCAGCGGCTGCATAATGCAACGTTTCTTTCTTGTATATGCGAATTAACGCTGAGAGCTGCCTAACGAGTAGGCAGCTCTCAGTACACAATAGGAGGAGATATAAGGATGCCTGAAGATTACAAGAATACCTTAAATTTACCGCAAACATCCTTTCCAATGAGGGCCAATTTAGCCAAAAAGGAGCCGGAATTATTGAGATTTTGGAATTCCATCAACCTTTACGAAAAATTAAAGGAATCCCATAGCGAATCAGAGCGGTTTGTGCTTCATGACGGTCCTCCGTACGCCAATGGAAATATCCATATAGGTACAGCTTTCAATAAGATACTCAAGGATTTCATACCCAAATACAAGTGGATGAAAGGATATTTTGCTCCATATGTGCCTGGGTGGGATACCCACGGGTTGCCCATAGAGCTAAGGGTGTTGAAGGAGAAAAAGATAGATAAAGATAAGGTGGAACCTGCCAAACTTAGAGAATATTGTATGGAATACGCCCAAAAGTACATAGATATTCAGCGATCAGAATTCCGCAGATTAGGAGTTTTAGGAGATTGGGATAATCCATATATAACTTATAAATCTCAGTACGAGGCTGCACAAATTGGAGTTTTTGCCGACATGGTAGAGCGCGGACTAGTGTATAAAGGTAAGAAGCCGGTCTTTTGGTGTATAGATTGTCAGACAGCCTTGGCAGCAGCAGAAATAGAATACGAAGATGAGAGTTCCCCATCCATATATGTGGCTTATCCATTTAAAGATTGCGAGAAACTTGCAGAAGAGCTCAAAGATAGACAGTGCTATACGGTTATTTGGACCACCACACCGTGGACCCTTCCTGCAAGCATGGCTGTTGCAGTTCATCCCGATTACTCTTATTCCTTTGTTGAATCGGAAGATGGTAGGGTTTTCCTGCTGGCAGAGGAACTGAAAAGTGCAGTTGAAAAGGACACAGGCATAAGATTTACTAAAACCCTTCTAACAGTGAAGGGAAGGGAACTTGAACTCAAGAGGCTGCAACACCCCTTCTATGATAGAGAAGTTCCTATGGTCTTGGCAGATTACGTAGGTTTGGATCAAGGTACAGGATGCGTACACACGGCGCCAGGGCATGGTATTGAGGACTTTGAAACTGGTGTGAAGTATGGCTTGGATGTCTTGAATCCGGTAGATGATAAAGGATTCTTTGTGGCAAATACACCTTTGGTTGGAGGGTTGTCCCTGGAAGAAGGTGCCAAGAAAGTTCTTTCGGTTCTTTCAGAGAGTGGCCGTTTATTGGGTAAGTCCCAAATTACTCACTCCTATCCCCACTGTTGGCGTTGTAAAAAACCGGTAATATTCAGAGCAACTGAGCAGTGGTTTGTTTCTGTGGACTCTTTTAGGGAGAAAGCGTTGAACGAGATCGACAAGGTGGAGTGGGTGCCCGATTGGGGAAGAGACAGGATAGCCAATATGGTGAGAGATAGATCTGATTGGTGTATAAGCCGTCAGCGAGTTTGGGGTGTTCCTATTCCTGTCTTTTATTGTGAAGAGTGTGGATGTACTATAGCGACCCCGGATAGGATAAGAAGAGTGCAAGCAAAAGTAGAGGAAAAAGGATCTAATTGCTGGTGGGAGCTGTCACCGGCGGAGTTGCTAGAAGAGCTCGCCGTATGTCCTGAGTGTGGTGGCAAGGAGCTAAGAAAAGAAACGGATATCATGGATGTATGGTTCGACTCTGGGTGCAGTCATGTAGCTGTATTAGAGACCAGGCCAGAATTGAAGTGGCCTGCGGATTTGTATCTTGAGGGCAGTGACCAACATAGAGGATGGTTCCAGACCTCTCTTTTGACGTCCGTTGCTACTAGGGATGAAGCTCCTTATAAATCAGTTTTAACCCACGGATTTATCGTGGATGGCGAAGGAAGAAAGATGTCTAAATCCTTGGGTAACGTTATAGCACCTCAGGAGATCATAAACAAATATGGCGCAGATATCCTTAGACTGTGGGTGGCATCTACTGATTATCGCAATGACGTAAGGATCTCGGAAAACATTTTGAAAAACCTTGTTGAATCTTATAGAAGAATAAGGAACACTGCACGATTCCTTTTGGGTAATCTATATGATTTTGAACCTGCCAAGGATAGTGTGAATCATGAAAGGCTTGAGGAGATGGACAAATGGATTGTCTCCAGGCTCCAAAGCCTTGTGAAGAGGGTGACCAAAGGGTTTGATGAGTATGCGTTTCATCTGCCTACTTACATGATTCATCATTTCTGTGTGAATGACCTAAGCGCATTCTATCTTGACGTAAGCAAGGATAGGCTTTACACAGAAAAGCCCAACTCCCACAAGCGTCGTAGTTGCCAGACAGCTCTATGGGAGATTTTGATGACCCTAACCAAGGTGCTCTCTCCTATATTGAGTTTCACAGCAGAGGAGATATGGCAGGAGATGAAAAAAATAGATGGCTCGTTAGAAGAGAGCGTATTCATGGCGAGCTGGCCACAAGTGCACCTTGACTTAGTGGATGAAGAGTTGGAATCCAAGTGGGCGAGAATACTGGAAGTTAGGGCAAAGATTACCAAGGGATTGGAAATGGCTAGAAGCCAGGGATTAATAGGGCATCCTTTGGAAGCTCAAGTAGTTATAGAAGGAGCCTCTGCTGATAACGAGGATATAAGACTTTTAACTCCCGAGGACTGGGCGGAGATACTTATTGTGTCTGGTTTTTCTTTGGAAGAAGAATTTTCCCGGAATGTAGATCATATCAGGTTTAAGGATGAAGATATTGGCATTCAGATGGTGGTTGCGAAAGCGGATGGGATGAAGTGCCCAAGGTGTTGGAAATTTTCCGAGTCCGTTGCAGAGAAAGGCTTGTGTGAAAGGTGTTATAATGTTTTGCAAGAGCGTTGATGTTGCTCTACTGTCATGGTTTGTTCTCCTTTAACCGTGTAGAGCATAATATATTTGGAGGATAACGCAGTATGGACAAGGCGGAGCTTAAACTTAGGCTTGAAAGGGAAAGGCAAAGATTGACTGAGCTCGTGTCATTGGCAGAACCCCGAGATGAAGATGCTTCTGGACCTGATCATCCAGATCACATGGCAGAGCATGCATCTGAGTTGGTCCAGAAGGAATATGAAGCAGGGGAATTGGCGTCTTTGCGCTATCTCCTCAAAGAGGTCGATCATGCATTAGCAAAGTTGAACAACCTCCCTGACAAGTTTGGATATTGCGAGAAGTGTGGCAAGAAAATAGAAGAAAAGCGGCTTAAAGCAAAGCCTTGGGCTCGTTATTGCCTCCAATGTAGAAAAGTTTATGAGAGCACTGTAGCCAAACGTAAAAAGTGATCTTCAGGTGTTAGAGCAAAATGGTTGATTCGAGGCATCACAACATTGATATAGAGGATTTTGGGGCCGGCGAGGGAGATGAGACCATCTCTATCCTCGTCGGCCAGAATTATGAAGGTTACAGGTTAGACGTGTTCCTCTCTGAAAAAATAGATCGCTCACGATCCTATGTACAGAAACTCATAAAAGAAAACCTGGTCTTCGTAAAAGGATTCTCCACTATCAAACCTTCAACCCGCCTGCAGTCGGGGATGGAAATTGTAGTGAAGATACCTGTAGCTGAAGCCATTACGTTGACGCCAGAATATGTACCCTTTGATGTTCTCTACGAAGATGAAGACATAATAATAATCAATAAGCCCGCAGGTGTAGCTGTCCATCCTTCCCCTGGGCATTGGAAGGGTACTCTCGTTCAGGGGCTTTTGCATCGCTATCCAGAGTTGTTCAGCGGGGAAAATTCGTTGAGGCCTGGGATAGTTCACAGGCTTGATCTAGGCACATCGGGACTTATGGTAATTGCGAAGCATATAAAGGCCCATGAAAGAATGTCCATGTTGTTCAAAACTAGATCCGTTAAAAAAGAGTATTTGGCTCTTGTATGGGGATGCCCTAGGAAAGTGTCTGGATTGATTGATATGCCTATAGGCAGGGATAGTAGAAACAGGCTCAGGATGGCTATAACTCCTAAAGGGAAAAGGGCCATTACGAGATATGAAGTATTGTGGACCCGTAACGGTTTTAGCTTGGTCAGATGTCGTATATACACTGGCCGCACTCACCAAATCAGGGTACACTTCAAGTCGTTGGGATGCCCCGTTGTAGGCGATAAGCTTTATGCTCCCAGGAGAGAAAGGGTCTTCGACTCAGAACGAATATTTTTACATGCATGGAGGTTAGCTTTCCCTCATCCCATGACGGGAGTTGACGTCTCCTTTCGTTCTCCTTTACCGGAGGATCTTATATTTGTTCTTCGAGATATTTTTTCCAATAGACTGGGGAAACCGAAATAGACTTATAATTAGAGTATGTTACCTGAGCTATACCTCCCTTTTGTGGTGCCACATGTTTTTTCTCTGTGTAGTCTACTACGACTAGGTTGTCAGACCTGCCTTTACTGTGGTATGCAGCTAAAGAGGCAGCGAAAATCAAGCGGGGATCATCAGGCGAAAAACTTTTTTCCTTTGTATCGGTTTTCCTGATTACTACATGAGCACCAGGTTTATCCTTGGCATGAAGCCAAATATCGCCGCTTTGTGCAAGTTTGAAGGTTACGTAGTGGTTCGATTTTTGGTTCAGCCCAGCGAAGACAATGGCACCCCTCAAGTCGTAACGGATTACAGGTGAGGTTTTGTTATGTTTACTTTTCGAGCTGCGGCCTGTATTTATCTGTTCTTTTGCCAGAGCAAGGATTTGAGTAGGTTCCTCCAAGGATTCTATACTTTCAATGGTCTCTTTTAGCTCTTCGTAACGAGTTTTGTACCTCATTAGCAGTTTTTGAGCTTCTTCGTTTTTGTCTTTATATTTTTTTGCCTTTTTAAAATAGGTTTGTGCATTTTCTACAGGGCTCTTTTGTGGGTCTAAATTAACCCTTATTTTCTGAGGTGGAGTTGTTGTCCAATCCTCCAAAACCGTTTCCGTTGTCTTTGGTGGTATGTTGTGCTGCCAAGCGATCAACAAATTACCAATTTTCATCCATTCCTCGGATTGTTTTGCCATGTCTATCAAGTTGTTTAACCCCTCTATGCGGGCTTTATACGATTTTAGTTCCGTTTTGAGAGGTTTAAGTATTTCGTTTTTTAGTTTGGTGGTTTCTTTCTGGAGGAATGGATAAAACACAAACTCTCTAGCCAACTTCAAAGCAGAACTGCCATGGGTTTCAATGGGCTCGGCTCCAGGTAGTAGAACGGGGAAAAAAGTTATGTAGTTTCCTAATTTTTGGAATGTAACATTCCCTATGTTGCCATGGATATATCTAAGGTTTGATAACCATTTGTGCCACAGCTCTTTGGGATATTCGTGCCATAATTCTTTTATCTTTTTTTCTAGATTTTTACCAATCCCAACTATTCTTTCAGGAGCTACCGAAGGGATATCATTTATCATTTGAGACAATGTCACTCCTGATAATGGAGGTGGCGGTGAATATCGCGTTCCCGGAAGGAGCAAGGAATTAGATTTGCTATCAAAACTTTTTAACTTTACTGCATCGATAACTCTTTGCTCAGAGTCTGCAAGAATCAGGTTGCTTTTATGGGCCATTATCTCAAAAATAACAGAGTACTTTTGGGCAAAACCTGCTCCTAGCCTTTTTTCGAAAGTTATCGTCAATATGCGGTCATGGTTAATTTGATTGCACCCTATAATGACTCCACCAAGTAGATGTTTTTTAAAAGATTGCTCCACGCGCGATGTTTTTGCGAAATATGAGGCGATCATTTTTCCTTGGCTTTTACTTATGGAGGCCACACCGTAGTACTGGGGATCCAAAGAGAAAAATAAAGCGTCGGTATAATTAGCAAACTGCATAACTATCCAGCTATGTCCAAAGTCTATTTTTGTCACCTTTTTGTTCTTGAATTCAGTTGATATCTCTGTGCTCCATGCTGAAACCATTTCAGGTCCAAATGTCATTGCTATCTCCTCTTTTTACCGTTATCAATGTCTCAAATCTCAAAAACAAGAGTATTTTAAATGAACGGCGCCGTTTTTGCATATATTGACTTTTTAAGGTATACCAAAGATTAGTTCCCCATCTTGACAGAACACGTTGAGCAGTGTAATATCCTGTACGCACGCGGGAGAGTGGTGGAACTGGTATACACGAGGGACTTAAAATCCCTTGGCTGAAAAGCCTTGAGGGTTCGAATCCCTTCTCTCCCACCAATAAAGCCTGGTGTGCTATGATATAATAGTTAACGATAGAGAAGCAGCTGACATCGCGGGGTGGAGCAGTCAGGAAGCTCGTCGGGCTCATAACCCGAAGGTCGCAGGTTCAAATCCTGCCCCCGCAACCAATAAGGCGGTGTAGCTCAGATGGCGAGAGCATGCGGTTCATACCCGCAGGGTCAGTGGTTCGAATCCACTCACCGCCACCACTGAGAAGATGACAAGAGGGTGGATTATTTCCTCCCTCTTGTTTTATGTTGGGAAGGAATTATGTTTTGCAATAAAACCTACTTTTTGGCTACCCCTGGATGGGTTAAAATTTTGTGTATGTAATGCTAAGATAGGATAAATAGGATGGGGATTAAGGTTAAGGATGATAATTGGTACGTGAAGAGAGTTTTGGAAGCAGGAGCAAGGCAAGGGTGGCTAGAAGAGCCTTGTGGCAAGATGGTTGTTGCTGTCTCAGGAGGAAGCGATTCTGTAGCTTTACTGTGGCTCCTTTGCCAGGTCTGGGACAAGGATAAACTTGTTGTTGCTCATGTGGACCATGGTATAAGAAAGGAAACTTCAAAAAGAGATGCTCTTTTTGTGAGAAACTTGGCTGAATCTTGGGGATTGAATATAGCCTTGCTGCAGGTTGAGGTGCCAAAGCTATGCAAAAAAGGGGAGAGCATTGAGGTCGCTGCCAGGAGAATTAGGTATGATTTTTTTGAGAAGACTGCCAAGTCTGTAGGAGCAAGATGGATAGCTTTAGGGCACACCGCCAATGATCAAGCGGAGACAGTGTTACACAATATAATAAGAGGTTGTGGTATAAAGGGCCTCGCGGGAATCCCCGAAAGGCGAGGAAAGATAGTAAGACCCATTAT
Organism: Thermovirga lienii; assembly: GCF_036847465.1. Taxonomy (NCBI): domain Bacteria; kingdom Thermotogati; phylum Synergistota; class Synergistia; order Synergistales; family Thermovirgaceae; genus Thermovirga; species Thermovirga lienii. The sequence goes on from NZ_DAITZW010000001.1 coordinate 81,464, forward strand.
TGACTTTTACCGGAAAGAGCTGATGGAGCTCTTGAGGAGTAAAGGGATAGAATGGGTTTCCGACGAAACGAACGAAGAAACCATATATACGAGAAACAAAATAAGACTTAATTTGATTCCCTACATCGAAAGAAACTTCAACAAACAGTTTGTCAAGCATTTGTTGGGAATATCAGAGATTGCAAGACCTTTGGCCAACTTAGTTGAAGAGGAAGCTGCCAAGCTAGATCTTTGGAGTAGCAAGAATGTTCCGGGAATGCTTAAGGCGTGGGAAAGGAGCGTTATTCTGCGGCGTGGTTTAGATAGAGGGTTGGAAGTTATATTGCTGGAAGGAAAAAGAAGAAATCTTAAGCCCCTTTCTAGAGAAAGAATTTCTGTACTTAGAGAGTTGCTGAACAAAAGGAGTTTTTGGCGATTTCAATGGGAAAGGGACATTGAAATCGTAGGCGAAAAGGATTTGATTGTCTTTCGTCGCAGAGAACAGGCACAGAAAAGGGAATTCATAGAAAAAGAAATTCTTGTTCCTGGATCGAACGCAACAGGAAAACTCAAGTGGGATGACTGGAGCATAGAATGGAAAAGAGCAGAAAAGGAAGAAAGGAAAGTTAAGTTGGGTGTTTTTTCTGCCTGCGTTCCTTTTGACAATAATTACAAGATTATGAGCATTGGGCGCTTTATGACTTCCTCCGTCGAAAAGTGTTTAAAAGAAAAAGTTAAAACAGAATGGCGCTCCATGAAGGAAAGGCCAGTTGTTACCGACGAGAAAAGAATATTATGGATTCCTGGAACGGGAGGCATAAGTTTAGAAGCGAGTGGAAAAGAGCAGCAGCTATTGGTCTTGAAAGCGCATATAAAAGAAAGGAGATTTTTACAGGATGGACAGATATGAGTTGGGAGATATTCTTTTAGGCAGGGACGTCATAAGAAACAAAGTTAAAGAACTTGCCCAGGAGCTCTCTTTGTATTATAAAGATAAGCCAGTGCATGTAATAGGAGTTCTCAAAGGGTCTGTCATCTTCCTTTCAGACCTGATAAGGGAAATGGATGCTAAGGTGCATATGAAGCTTGATTTCTTGAGTGTTTCATCCTACGGTGCATCTACCAAGTCCAGCGGAGTCGTCAAAATCAACAAGGATTTGGATGAGAGCGTCGTAAATAAAAATTTACTTATAGTCGAAGATATAGTGGACACTGGTTTGACGTTGCAATACTTAGTCAATATCCTTAAAGAAAGATCTCCGAAGGAAATAAAAATATGTTCCCTTTTGGACAAACCGGAAAGGCGAGTTGTAGATTTAAAGGCAGATTTTTGTGGTTTCACCATTCCGGACGAATTTGTAGTAGGATATGGTTTGGATTATGGGGGTTATTGGAGAAACCTGCCAGATATACATGTATTAAGAAAGGTTAACTAGATAACGAAACAAGAAGATGCCCCTAAGAAGAAAGGTGGGAAAGCCTTGGGACGAATGGCAAAAAATTTAGGATTGTATTTGGTGCTTATAGTGCTCGTAGTGAGTTTGGTGAACTTGTTTTTGTCGCCAACTCACGCTCCGTCTGAATACGAACCGATTTCTTACAGCGAATTCCTATCTGCTTTCAGGTCAGGGCAGATTGAGTCTGCAGAAATAGATGGGAACACCATAAGAGGAGAAAGGTTGGATGGTAGGAAGTATACAACCATAGGAGTAGGCGTAGGGGAACTTGCGAAGGAGATGGCCGATAAGGGAGTAGATGTGAAGGTCCTACCTCCGCAACAAGCTCCGTGGTGGGCTTCGATGATGACTTCACTTTTTCCGACATTGCTTTTGATTGGGGCATGGATTTTCATTTTGTATCACATGCAGGGTGGAGGCAATAGAGTGATGGGCTTTGCCAAGAGCAAGGCAAAGCTTTACTTGGATAATCGGCCTAAAGTTACTTTTGCCGATGTTGCTGGTTGCGATGAATCCAAGGAAGAATTGGCGGAAGTGGTTGAATATCTCAAAGATCCTTCTAAATTTTCGAAGCTAGGGGCAAAGATCCCCAAAGGAGTGCTACTATTGGGACCCCCTGGCTCAGGTAAGACATTGCTCGCAAGGGCTTGTTCAGGTGAGGCAGATGTGCCCTTCTTTAGTATAAGTGGCTCTGACTTTGTCGAGATGTTCGTGGGTGTCGGGGCTGCTAGAGTTCGTGATATGTTTGAACAAGCGAGGAAATATCAGCCATGCATAGTTTTCATTGATGAAATTGATGCGGTGGGTCGCCATAGGGGAGCAGGTCTTGGTGGTGGCCACGATGAGAGGGAGCAGACTTTGAACCAGTTGTTGGTCGAAATGGATGGCTTCGATGAGAACAGCGGGATTATATTAATAGCGGCCACCAATAGGCCGGATATCCTTGACCCTGCTTTATTGCGACCAGGTCGTTTCGATAGACAAATAGTCGTGGATAGACCTGACCTTAAAGGCCGCGAAGCTATTCTTAGAGTGCACGTTAAAAAGGTTAAGCTTGACGATGACGTGGACTTAGCGGTCATAGCCAGAAGAACTCCGGGCTTTGTGGGTGCCGATTTGGCCAATTTGGTAAATGAGGCTGCGCTTTTGGCTGCACGACAGGGTAAAGATAAGATAGGAATGGCAGAGTTTGAGGAAGCCATCGACAGGGTTATCGCTGGTCCCGAAAGGCGAAGCAGGCTCATCTCTGAAAGGGAAAAGGAGATTATTGCTTATCATGAAGTCGGACATGCTCTTGTGGCCAAGCTTATACCTGGATGTGACCCTGTACATAAAGTTTCTATTATTCCTAGAGGGCACAGGGCTTTGGGGTACACCCTTCAGCTTCCCGAGGAAGACAGATTTTTGATGTCCAAGAAAGAACTACTCAATAGAATTTCGGTACTTCTGGGAGGGCGTGTTGCTGAGGAACTACATTTTGACGATGTTACCACTGGAGCTCAGAATGACCTTGAGAGGGCAACTCAAATAGCAAGACAGATGGTTACCGAGTTCGGCATGAGTGACCGTCTGGGACCAGTTACATTAGGTAAAAAACATCACGAAGTTTTCCTGGGAAGAGACATAATGGAGGACAGAAATTACAGTGACGAAGTCGCATACGCCATTGACCAAGAAGTGAGGAGAATCATAGACGAGTGCTATGAACAAGTTAAGAACCTGTTGGAGCAGCACAGAGCTGTCCATGTAAAAGTAGCGAAAGTGCTACTGGAGGAAGAGGTGATAGAAGGTCCACGGTTGGATGAGATATTGAAGGAAAACCTGGTGGAGGAAGAAGCAGGGACTTTGTCTGAAGAAACGAATTCAAGGGGATTGGAAGAGGCCAACCAGGAAATATAACCTCTTGCCATATTATACCGTGTGGATGTCCTGTTTCACTTAAAATCCCTTGCATTATATAATAAAAGGACGCTCAAAAATTTGGGCGTCCTAATTTTTTGAGAAGAGGAGAGCGATTTGATCCAATGGATGAGCGTTTCAAATTGGTTGCACCTTGGTCGCCAGAGGGAGATCAACCTATTGCCATTGCTAAGTTAGTTGAAGGTTATGAAAAAGGTTTAAATAAACAATGTTTGATGGGGGTCACTGGTAGTGGGAAAACCTTCACTATGGCATGCGTCATAGAAAGGTTACAATTGCCTGTTCTGGTCTTGGCTCACAATAAAACGTTGGCCGCTCAGTTGTACAGCGAGTTCAAGAGCTTTTTTCCTGATAATGCGGTCCATTACTTCGTGAGTTACTATGATTACTACCAGCCAGAAGCTTATGTCCCATCTAATGATATTTACATAGAGAAAGATGCATCTATCAACGAGAAGATAGAGAAATTGCGTCTTGCTACCACTAAAGCTTTGCTGGAACGAAATGATGTAATTGTGGTTTCAAGCGTTTCTTGCATTTATGGCATAGGCAAGAAAAAAAATTACGAAGAGGCGGTTTTGGAAATCAAAACGGGCATGACCCTTCCCAGAAGAGAGTTCTTTAAAAGATTAGACCATAATTTTTATAAGAGAAACGACTATTCTTTGGAGCCAGGAACCTTCAGGGTCAGAGGAAACATAATAGATATATTCCCTGCGTACAGCGATAGTGCGGTGAGAGTGATATTCGAAGATGAAGATGTTGAGGAAATAATGGAGATTGACCCCTTGAGTGGAAAAATATCAGGGAGGAAAAATAGGATTAGAATTTACCCCTCGCAACACTACATTACTTCTGGAGAGGCCATCAACAAAGCCTTGAAGGAGATAGAAAAGGAGCTTGAAGAGAGGCTTTTGGTTCTAAGAAGCGAGGGCAAACTTTTGGAGGCCCAAAGGCTTGAGAGCAGGACCAGATATGATATGGAAATGTTGAAAGAAGTCGGGTATTGTTCTGGGATAGAGAATTATTCTAGATACCTAGATGGCCGTGAACCTGGCGAGCAGCCAGGGACGCTGCTTGATTTTTTCCCCAAAGATTTTTTGATCATCATAGACGAATCTCACATAACTATTCCCCAAATAAGAGGAATGTATAACGGCGATAGAGCAAGGAAGCAAACATTGGTAGATTATGGTTTTAGATTACCATCATGTTTGGACAACCGACCTTTAAAGTGGGAGGAGTTTGAAAAATATTTGCGAAAGGTTTGCTTTGTGTCGGCGACTCCTGGAGATTGGGAGTTGAAAGTGTCTGATCAAGTGGTCGAACAAGTAGTCAGGCCTACAGGTGTAGTTGATCCTGAAGTTGAGGTTGCTCCAGCATCAGCGCAAGTAGATGATCTTGTCGGTAGGCTTAAAGATGTAATAGCTAGAGGTGAAAGGGCCTTGGTCACGACCCTGACTAAAAGGTCCGCAGAAGATATGGCAGAGTACTTTCAAGAGCTGGGGCTTCCGGTCAAATATATACATTCTGAGTTGGATGCCTTTGAAAGGGTGGAACTCTTGAAGGAGTTGAGAAGAGGGGATATTGCAGTCTTGATCGGGGTTAACCTTTTGAGGGAGGGCCTTGATCTTCCGGAAGTCTCTTTAGTTGCCATAACGGACGCAGATAGAGAGGGTTTTTTGAGATCTCATAGGTCTCTTATACAAATGATAGGCAGAGCAGCTAGAAATACTGCAGGTAAGGTTGTATTGTATGCCGACCGCCTAACGGACAGCATACGAGCTGCTGTTGAGGAGACAGAAAGAAGAAGGCGTCTCCAGATGGAGTTCAACAAACAAAGAGGAATAGAACCTAAATCAATCAGCAAGAAGGTTATTTCCATACTGCCAGAAGAACTTGAAATGGCAGGAAAACTTCATTCTCCTGACTATCGTGAGGAGAAAAAGTTGACCAAGCACGAGCTTGAGAGATTGATGTGGGAAGCAGTAGAGCGTTTGGATTTTGAGCGAGCTGCAGAGATAAGAGATATTATTAATCAAAGGTTTGCAGGTGGTGAAGAGCTTGTCTCGAGAAATAATAGTAAAAGGCGCGAGAGAACATAATCTTAAGAACATAAATTTGAAACTGCCCAAAGATAGCTTGATAGTAATTACTGGACCATCAGGATCTGGCAAGTCTTCTTTAGCGTTCGACACTATATGTGCAGAAGGGCAGCGACGATACATTGAGTCTCTTTCTTCTTATGCAAGGCAATTTCTTGGAGTTCAGGATAAGCCCGATGTTGATGACATTGAGGGCCTTTCCCCAACTATATCTATTGAGCAAAAAGGTATTTCTCATAATCCAAGATCCACTGTAGGGACAGTAACAGAGGTTTACGATTATCTGAGGCTTTTGTTCGCCAGAGTCGGGGTGCCTTATTGTCCTAAATGTGGTAGAGAGCTCAAAAGATATACTGTAGATCAAATTTTAGAGTATTTGTATAGAAATTTTTGGGGCCAAAAGGTGGAGATACTGTCCCCAGTAGTCATGGGCAAGAAGGGAGAGTTCAAGAATCTATTTGTACAGCTGCAAAAGAAGGGTTTTTTAAGGGTAAAAGTTGATGGATACGTTTATTGGTTGGAAGAAGAGATCGTTCTAGAGAAAAACAAGAAACATGACATCGAGGTGTTGGTGGATAAGCTGACTGTTAATGACAAAAACAGAAGCAGGTTGGCCGAATCAGTAGAAAGCGCCATAGATGTAAGTAAAGGGTTTGTGCAGATAGAAAATGGCGATGGCTATAAGGTGGTTCTCTCAGATCGTTTTGTATGCCCTTCATGCGAGGTTTCCTTTCCGGAGCTTGAGCCTAGGTTATTTTCTTTCAATAGCCCCTTTGGTGCTTGTCCAGATTGTGAAGGCTTGGGTAGCCATCAGTATTTCTCTGTGGAATTGGCGATAGATAAAGATGCCCCCCTTTTGGAGGGTGGAATATTGCCGTGGGCCAAGAAAAACCATTACATGCTGCGAAAGTTAAAGGCCTTATTCGAATCTATGGGCGAGAGCTTGGAAGGAAAATCTTTCAACGATCTAAGAGAAGATTTGCAAAGGATAGTTGTCTACGGTTCCCCTGTGAAAGTTCCCATGAAGTTCATGGAAAGAGGAGAAAGCATAGATTACATGGGACGGTACGATGGGTTGATACCCTGGCTTCAGACGAGGTGGCGTGAGACAGAGTCCGAATCAGTAAGAAACGAACTGTTGAATTACAGAGACGAGGACATATGTAAAAGTTGTAATGGTTCCAGATTACGAGAAGAAGCTCGCAGCGTAAAAATACACGGTTACTCTATTGTAGATTTTGTGAACATGCCTGTAGAAGACCTTTTGGATTTGCTGCAGCGATTGCCTCTGGATGGAAATCAGGCATATATTGGAGAACCCATAATTGACGAGATCAAGAAGCGTCTATCGTTTATGGTGGACATAGGGATAGGGTATCTTTCCCTTTCAAGAAGGTCAGATACTCTAAGCTCTGGGGAGAGTCAAAGAATTCGTTTGGCAACGCAAATAGGGGCCAAGCTCAGTGGAGTCCTATATGTACTGGACGAACCAACCATAGGGCTTCATTCGCGAGATACTGAAAGGTTGGTGAGGATTTTAAAGTCCATAAGAGACCTGGGCAATACTGTATTGGTAGTCGAACACGACAGGGACACCATGAAAATGGCCGACCATATAGTTGAAATTGGGCCTGGCCCTGGAGAACATGGGGGTAGGATAGTAGCTCAGGGGGCTCCAGAGGAAATAATGAAGGGGGACTCCCTTTCTGCGGGATATCTACTTGGAACCACTTCCGGAATAGTTCACTCTTCAAGGGAGCGTAAACCCAGTGGGTGGCTGAGTTTTTCTAAAGCTTCGGAAAATAACCTCAAGGAGATAGATGTCCAAGTCCCATTGGGAGTTCTAACATGCATTACGGGCGTTTCTGGATCGGGAAAGAGTACGTTGTTACATGAGATTATCTATAAGGGTTTGAAGAAGAAGTTAGATAAATCCTACAAGGGGAAAGCAGGGAGGCAAGGAGATATAAAAGGATGGGAACAGCTTAGAAACGTGGTCTTGATAGATCAAAGCCCCATCGGGCGGACTCCCCGTTCAAACCCAGCAACCTATACGGGAGTTTTTACCCCCATAAGGGAACTTTACGCTCAATTGCCAGAGGCTAGGATAAGAGGTTATAAGCCTGGAAGGTTCAGCTTCAATGTTCACGGTGGTCGCTGTGAAGCCTGTCACGGTGAAGGTGAAGTAAAGATATCAATGCTTTTCATGCCAGATGTGTATGTCAAGTGCGAGGTTTGTAACGGAACTAGGTACAATAGGGAGACCCTTGAGGTTAAGTTTAAAGGCAAAAGCATAAGTGACGTCTTGGAGATGACGGTCAGTGAAGCCTTGGAGTTCTTCAAGGATGTCCCTCGAATAAGTAATAAGCTCTCAGTGTTGGAACAGGCAGGCATGGGGTACATGCGATTAGGGCAGCCAGCTACCACCTTGAGTGGAGGAGAAGCTCAAAGAGTAAAATTGGCGGAGGAACTTTCGAAAAGATTCAAAGGCAACACCCTCTACCTTTTGGATGAACCTACGACGGGGCTTCATTATTCAGATGTAAAGAAACTTTTGTTGTTGATTCACAAGTTGGTGGACAGTGGAAACACTGTTATTGTGATTGAACATAATCTTGATTTCATAGCTTCCTCGGACTATATAATAGACCTTGGGCCCGAGGGCGGGGCAAGAGGAGGCAACGTGGTTGTGGCAGGACCTTTGCGTCAGATACTTGAAGATGAAAGATCTTATACAGCGTTGTATTTAAGAAAGTATTTAAAAGAGATAGGGATGACAAACTATGAAGAGCGAGAAGAATAAGGACGGTAATAAGCAAGAAGGGAAGAACCTGGAAGATATATGTTATGGGAAAAATGCAGTAATTAGTCTTTTGGAGGAGCACCCCGAAAGATGTCTTTCAACTTATATCTCGACAAATGCCCACGGCGGAGTGTACCAAAAGATATTAGCGCTATGTAAAGAGAGAGGCATACCTTGCCACAGGGTTCCCAAAGAGCACTTGGATAGGCAGACAAATTTTTCTAACCATCAGGGGGTAATGGTTAAAACGTCACCTTTAGATGTGAGTGGGATGGAAAAATTTTATGAAATAACAGAGAGAGGAAAAGAAGGACCGTTGCTTTTCGTGGTTTTAGACCACGTAGAGGACGTGCAAAATTTTTCATCCATAATAAGGAGTGCTGAAGTGCTGGGGGCCGCTGCTGTTGTTTTCCCTAAAAGAAGGTCTGCATTGCCTACAGGGACAGTACTTAAAGTCAGCTCGGGGGCAGCTGCCAGGTTACCTTTGATAAGAGTAAACAGTGTGTTTCATGCCTTGGAGATAATGAAGGAGAATAATTTTTGGGTGATAGGTCTGGATATGGAAGGAGAAAACCTTTGCAATCTTGAACTCCCCAAAAGGTTAGTCCTAGTGGTGGGGAGCGAGGGTAGAGGTTTGAGTAAAACTGCTAAGAAAGCCTGCGATGAATTGGCAAAAATTCCCATGGCAGGCAAGACAGGATCACTCAATGCTGCAGTCGCAGCTTCCATTGGTATATATGAATGGAGAAGAAGTGTTGACAAGCTTTAATAACCCAGGTAAAATGCGACTTGCTCGGGTGGTTAGTTCAGAGGAAGAACGCTTCCTTGACGCGGAAGAGGTCGCAGGTTCGAGTCCTGCACCACCCACCATTAGCACGTAAAAGCGCCGATAAGGCGCTTTTTTTTTTTTTGCCTTTCTGCTGATAACTTCACCGGTATTATATTGTTTGTCCCATGTTCAGCTTATCAGTTTTAGATTTATAATATGCGTATTAACTGGGGAGGTATGCAATGATCGTTAAAGGTATAGGTGTAGATATCTGCAGCATATCGAGAATAGGCACAAAAATCAAAAATGATGAGTTCAAGAGGAGAGTTTTCACTGAAGAAGAAATCACGTATGCAGAAGGGCACGTAACCCCAGAAGTCCATTACGCTTCCAGCTTTGCTGCCAAAGAAGCCTTTGCTAAGGCCACTAGGCTGGGACTTGGTAAGGTAGGGCTTAAAAACGTATGGGTAAAGCGAACTGAGAAGGGACCAATTTTGAGTTTCTCTTCAAGCATAAGAGATTTTCTGAAGAAAGAAAAAATGGATAACGTCCATGTCAGCCTTTCTCACGATGGGGGCTTTGCAGTAGCCTTTGTTGTCATTGAGGGGAGGGAGTAGTTGAAGTGCGTCTTTATACCTGTGATGCCATAAGGAGAATAGAAGATCTGCTTGTCGATAAATATGGTTTCGACTTTTTCCAGCTGATGGATTATGCAGGGAATGCCGTTGCTGAGAAGGTTTTGGCAAGATTCCCTGGCATCAAGTCAGTAGCTGTGCTCTGTGGAGGAGGGAACAATGGAGGGGATGGCCTTGTCGCCGCACGCTATCTCTTCCTAAAAGACATTGCCGTGAAAGTGATTGCAGCATCTAGGTTTGAAAGGTCAAGCTTACAAACCATGAAAAATAAAACCATCCTGGAAAAAATGGGAGGGACCTTGCTTACGTCGGAAGAGATTGGTGACACAGAGCTTCTTCGTTTGCTAGACGAAAGTGATGTCATTATAGATGCACTTTTGGGGATTGGAGCCACAAGCTCTCCAAGGGGAGAGTATTTGAGATTAATTAGGGCAGTAAACCAAAGCCAAACACCAGTGGTTTCCATTGATTTGCCTAGTGGTTTGGATGGTTCTACTGGTGAAATAATGGGCGAAGCCGTTAAAGCCGACATAACTGTGACGTTTTGGGGACCCAAAGTAGGTTTATATGTAATGCCCGGCAAAGAACACGCTGGAGAGGTTTTAATTGCTAACGAAGAGTTTGTTTCTGATCGACTCTTTCCCGATTTAGGGGAAATTATTAAAAAAGATCTGCATCTTGTGAGCGTCCCTGAGATAAAACACCTTTTGCCTCCTGTCACTTTGTCATATCACAAGGGCAAGAGGGGCAGTGTCTTAATTTTTGCCGGTTCGAAAAAGTATAAAGGGGCAGCTGCGTTGGTTGCCCTTGGCGCACTGCGGGCTGGGGCAGGAAGGGTGATCCTTGTGGTACCAGAAGGTTGTTTGGTACCTGGAGTGACCCCTGAAACCATAGTGTTTGAGGTGCCTTCCAGAGATGGCACACTGGCAGCCGATAGCTATATCAGAGCCATGGATGAATTTGGGGATATCGTGTCTTCAATAGTAATAGGACCTGGTGTAGGTAGGACCAATGGAGTTAGGGATCTGGTAAGTTACATATGGGAACAATCTCAGGTCCCAACTTGCATGGATGCGGATGCCTTATATTTCCTGCCTGAAATAGGGGAAGGGGCACTTCAAAGAAGGCACGATGTTATTATTACTCCTCATGAAGGAGAGGCCGCCCGCTTAATGAGGAGCAAGGCATCGTGTGTTTCCGCCAAGAGATTGGAATTTGCCAAGAGCATTGCTGAAAAGTGGGGCACGGTGCTTTTAAAGGGTGCAGGTACTATAGTTGATGATGGTAATAGGACTTCGGTTATAAAGGACGCCCATCCTTGTTTGTCCGTTCCGGGATCAGGGGATGTCCTGAGCGGAATGATTGGGGCTTTTCTGGCCAGAGGGCTTGGGTGCTACGAAGCTGGTCTCTGTGCTGCATGCCTGCATGCCAGAGCAGGGGTGTCTTTGGGAGCCATAAGGGGCAATGATGGTATATTAGCGGGGGAGATAGCTAATAGGATACCTATAGAAATTAAAAGTGTATCAGAATTAGAGCGGGAGCCTTTGCTATGACAAGTGCAAGTAAAAGACACATTTTAGATATAGTAACGTGCAGTCCGGAGCAAACTTACATGCTTGGTAAAGAGGCATCAAGGTTTGTATATGGTGGATTGTGCATTATGCTGAATGGAGATTTAGGAAGTGGGAAAACCACCTTTGTGAAAGGGTTAGTGTGTGGTTTAGATGGAGACGAGGCCAAAAGCCCATCATTCAATTTGGTTAACGAATATGCTGGCAGAATAAACGTCGCCCACGCTGACTTGTATAGGCTTAAGGTTACAGATGGCTATGATCTTGGACTTTATGATTACTTAAATTATGGATATTTGCTTATTGTAGAGTGGTGTGATCGATGGATCTGTCCTCCGTCTTCTGATGTGTGGTGCTTATCCTTTGGACTTTTCGATGTGGATGTGGAAGAAGATTTCCTTCCTGATTTAGGAAACAAAAGAAAGATTACCTTTACCTGCTTGGGAGATAAGGCTTGTAAAAGTTTGGCGATGTACGCAGAGAGTATAGATGTGGAGGGGGCTAAGAAATGTCTTTATTAGTGGGCTTGGATTGCAGCACCAGATGGACGGCTTTGGGCGTGTTAGAGGATGGAGGCCCCCTAGGAGAAGTGAACGTCTTGCTGGGGAGAAAGCAGTCTTCAGAACTTCCATTGCTTCTTGATACATTACTTGGGTTTTGGGGAAAGGATGTAAGTGCGATTAATTATATAGCCGTTACTGTAGGGCCCGGCTATTTTACGGGACTCAAGGTTGGTCTTTCTTATGCAAAGTCCTTGGCTTTTGCTTTGGGTGCCAAGATAATACCTGTTTCAACCCTTTCTGTTTTAGCTTATCCGTATCTCAAAGATGGGGTGAAAGTGACTTCGGTTCTTAAAGCCAAGAGTGATTTGGTTTACTTAGGTTCTTATACAAGGTGTGGCAAGAATACCTTTGCGATCCACGAACCGCGCTGCGTGAAAATTGAAGATATTGATGACCTTTTATGGAATGAATTGAACCCCGACGTAGTAATAATGGAAGACCTGCCAAATTTAAGGATCGCCTCACCTTCCTCAAAAAAAGGAGTGATGATAGTCAAAAATGAAGGAGTTTCAGGTCTTGATGTGGCTAGGTTGGGGTTGGAAAGAGTAGATGATGCAGCTGCGCCTTCAAACATACATCCTCAATATCTTAGGGATCCGGACATAGGTCCTGCCTGAGATTGTGATTCTTTGCCAGGTTCTAGAACTATAGTTTATATCCCAACTTTATTTTAACCCTACTTGATATTTTTAGGATAAAATATATTATATATGTGATATGGGGTAATATAGTGAAAATTCTAACACATCCTAGAGGTTCTCTAGATAAGCTGTAGGTTAATAGATCCACATATCAGAAGAAGGGGGGGCGGTTGTGCAGAGATTGTTTTTTGTTCTTGTCCTAATGCTTAGTGAGGGGGGATTGGCTGTATGAAACTTATCGAGAAGCATCCGATTCTTGAGTTTAAGCACGGTAGGTTGGTTAATTTTACTTTTGATGGTGTTCCAATGCAGGGGTACGAAGGAGAACCTATCGCAGCGGCTTTGCATGCCAATGGGGTGAAGGTGTATCGCGAAACGCCTATACGGAAGCAACCGAGAGGATTCTTTTGTGCTATAGGGAAATGCTCATCATGTTTCATGGTAGTAGATGGTGTTCCTAACGTAAGGACGTGCATCACGCCGCTTCGTGAAGGAATGAGGGTCGAAACACAAAAGGGTAAGGGCATTGTGAAAGTGGACCTCTAGGTGAAAGGCGGTGGATGTTTTGCGAGAGACTGAAGTATTGGTTGTAGGCGGCGGACCGGCAGGGCTCAGCGCTGCAATTGAGGCAGCGTCCTTTGGTGCGAAAGTTACGCTTGTGGATAGTGACCTGGCGCTAGGAGGTCAGTTGATCAAACAAACCCACAAGTTTTTTGGCTCAAAGAACGAACGAGCAGGTACGAGAGGTTTCAAAATTGCTGAAGAGCTATTTAGGGAATTGAAGGACAAAGAGGAAAACATTGAAACCTTTACCAATTGTACGGTTACAGGTTACTACAAAGAAGACGGGGTTGTTTCCTGCGTAAAAGGTGAAGATGAGTATTTCCATATAAAACCCAAGAAAATAGTCATGGCTACAGGAGCCCAGGAAAGAATAATTCCCTTCCCAAACAATCACCTCCCAGGAGTTTATGGTGCCGGTGCAATTCAGACCTTGATGAACGTGTATGGCGTTGTTCCAGGGGATCGAGTTCTTATGGTTGGGGCGGGAAATATAGGCCTCATAGTTAGTTATCAGCTGTTACAGGCAGGGGTGCAGGTAGTTGGAATAGTTGAGGCAATGGACAAGGTCGGAGGTTATTGGGTACATGCGGCGAAGGTTAGAAGGCTGGGTGTACCCATATACTTGAGACACACGGTGAAAGAGGCCATAGGTGAACGTTTTGTGGAAGGGGCGGTCATTCAAGAAATAGACGAAAAGTTCCAGCCAACTGGTAATGAGATGAAAGTGGATGTGGACATAATCTGTCTTGCAGTTGGACTTACTCCAACATGCGAGCTTTTGTGGCAAGCAGGTTGCAAAATGGCTTTTGTCCCTCAGCTTTGCGGATATGTTGCTCAAAGAGATAAGAACATGAGAACCAGTCATCCTGATATATGGGTTGCTGGCGATGCAGCGGGAATAGAAGAAGCATCTTCTGCCATGGTGGAGGGGCGAATTGCAGGAGTGGGTGTCGCGAAGGCTTTGGGCTATGGAACGCAGGAGGAGATAGAAAAAAGACTTAAAGAGTACCATGGACGTTTGGCTGATCTTCGCGGGGGAGAAGTTGGAGCCAAGATTCGTGAAGGTATTGCCCTTTGCTCTGTGGAATGCTGGGAGGTGTAGCTGGTGGACGAAAAAGAAAGACTTTTCAATAGTGGTATATTAACTGGAGAGAGAAAAGGTGCAGTCAAACCTCCCCAGGAGTTGTGGGAAACCAAGAAAAACGGATTGGTTGTTATAGAATGCCCTCAAAGAATCCCATGCAACCCATGTCATACTAGTTGCCCCACAGGTGCCGTTGTGCCATTTAAGGATATCAATGACCAACCACAGATCGAATATGAAAAATGCACCGGCTGCGCACGTTGTGTAGCTGTATGCCCAGGGCTTGCGTGCTTCGTTATCGACCTCACGTGGGGGAAGATGACAAGGCTTTGATCAAACTCGCATATGAAATGTTACCTGTCCCTGAGGAAGGACAGGTTGTGGATTGTCTCAATCGCTTCGGCGAAGCCGTAGCCAAAGGTAAAGTAGTAAAGGTAACTGAACCAATGAAAGATAAGACCCTTGTGGTCCATGTAGAGATTCCAAAAGACCTCGTCATGGATATCAGAGCCATAAAGGTGGTGTAATCAATGGCTGACAAGTATGAAGATATAATAATTTGCCGCTGCGAGGAAGTGACGCTCGGGGAAATAAGGGAATGGATAGCGAAAGGATATGATACCTTCGATGAGCTTAAGAGGGTCCTTCGTGTGGGCATGGGGCCATGTCAGGGAAGAGGATGCAGAGATATTATTCTAAGAGAGATATCAAAAATGACTGGAAAGAAGTATGCTGAAATACCTCCGGGGACATTTCGTCCACCGGCAAAGCCAGTGAAGCTTGGAGCTATTGCAAAGGCTGGTGAAAGCGAATGACGTGGAAAGATACAGCTGATGCAGTCATAATTGGCGGCGGAATTCAAGGATGTTCCATCGCATATCATCTTGCAAAATTTGGTATGAAGGACGTTGTCGTTATTGAGAAAAATACGGTATGTTCGGGATCTACCGGGAGGTGTGGCGCTGGCATAAGAGCCCAGTGGGGCACGGAAATGAACTGTCGTTTTGGGCTAGCAAGCTTGGAGAAATTCGAACAGCTTCATGAAGAATTAGGGATGGATTGTGGTTTACACCAAGGCGGATATTTAATGGTGGCCTACAAAGAGAGTGAGTTCGAGCAGCTGAAGAAGAACATAGCCCTTCAGAACTCCCTTGGGATAAAAAGTAGAGTCGTAACTTATGACGAGGCAAAGGAGATCTGTCCAGGGCTCTCAGCCGATGATGCTGTTGGATTTACGTATCATGACCGAGATGGACATGCTGATCCCTTTTTGACCACCTTTGCTTACCAAGAGGCAGCCAAGCGATTGGGGGTAACTTTCTACAAATTTACTGAATGTACGGATATAAAGGTAGAAAATGGGAAAGTGAAGGGAGTTTCTACCAGTAGAGGAGATATAGATGCTCCTATAGTAGTCAATGCAGCAGGAGGATATGCACAACAAGTAGCCAAAATGGCAGGTGTGAACATTCCCAACTTCTCCGAGCGCCATGAGATCATTATAACCGAGCCGGTAGAAAAGGGAGTATGTCCCCCGATGTTGATGAGTTTTTCGGGTAATTACTACATTCAGCAAAGGCCTCATGGATCTATAATTGGTGGATGTAGTCCCGAAGGTCATCCAGAGGATTACACTTGCGGCAACTCTTGGCAATTCCTCAATATGATGTCCAAGACCATTACCAAATTGCTTCCCAGGACAAAAGGGATAAGAGTTGTGAGACAATGGTCAGGTCTATATAATATGACGCCAGACAGGCAACCTATCCTCTGCGAGGCCGATGAAGTGAGAGGTTTTTACCTTTCGGTAGGATATTCTGGGCATGGATTTATGTTTGGCCCCATATCTGGGGAACTTTTAGCCCAGAAGATACTGGGGCAAGAGCCTAGAATATCTATAGAGCCTCTGCATTATAAGAGATTTGAGAGAGGGGAGCTAATCATAGAACCTGCAGTGGTATAGTTTTATCGTTTTTGATGTATAGAAGAAGAGGGGAGTAGAATAGTACTCCCCTCTTCTATATGTAAAAATGACGAGGAAGTAAAGCGGACAATATGCTAGCTTTTTTCTGAATATTTCAGAACATAACAAAAAGGGTTGTCCTTTTCCTCACAAGATGGCATAATGTCTTTTGGTCTTTTGAAGCCCGAGTAAACCCTTGGGAGGAAGGTGATTTTTTTGGCGAAGAGCTTTGCTGTGCAGATTAGCAAGAAATGGTGTAAGGGGTGTGGCTTGTGCATAGCTGTATGCCCCAAGAAGGTTTTGGAGCTGGACGCTGATGTAAAATGTGAGCCGGTGCGCCCAGAGGATTGTATTGGTTGTAGGCAATGTGAGAACATTTGTCCCGATTTGGCAATAACCATCGAGGAGAGTGGACAGAAATGAGAAAAGCAGAATTTTGGCAAGGAAATGTAGCAGTTGCCCATGGTGCTATAGCTGCAGGTTGTAGATTTTTTGGTGGATACCCAATAACTCCTTCTTCTGAGATTGCAGAAGTAATGGCTGAGGAGCTCCCCAAGGTGGGCGGCAAGTTCATACAGATGGAGGATGAAATAGGGGGTATAGCAGCAGCAATTGGCGGTTCCATTGCTGGTTTCAAATCCATGACAGCTACTTCTGGTCCTGGTTTCTCCCTTAAGCAGGAAAATTTGGGGTTGGCTTACATGGCGGAGATACCACTGGTCGTTGTAGATGTTATGCGTGGTGGTCCCTCCACAGGGCTTCCTACTGCTATATCACAACAGGACGTAATGCAGGCTAGGTGGGGTACTCATGGTGACCATGCCACGATAGCTTATTCACCTGCCTCTGTTCAGGAGTGTTATGAGATAACCATAAAGGCTTTCAACATGGCTGAAAGGTTTAGGCAGCCTGTCTTGATAATGAGCGATGAGGTTCTGGGGCACATGCGCGAAAAGGTATTTGTCCCAGCGAAGGAAGAAATTACGCTTGTCGATAGAAAAAAACCAAGCGTACATCCCGATGAGTTTATGGCTTACAAGCCAGATCCAGAAGATAACATTCCTCCAATGGCAAGCTTTGGAGATGGATACAGGTGGCATATAACGGGACTCACTCACAACGAGTGGGGATTCCCCACAAACGATAAAGACGAAATAGCGAAAAAAAGCAAGAGATTGATGGATAAAGTAGAGGCCTACAGAGACGAAATAGTTGAATACGATACAGAATTTGTCGACGATGCAGAAATCATAGTAGTAAGCTACGGAAGCGTTGCAAGGAGCGCTTTGACAGCGGTTAAGGCTGCTAGGGAAGAAGGAATGAAGGTGGGCTATTTTAGGCCTATAACTCTGTGGCCTTTCCCTGATAAAGAGCTTGAAAGGTTAGCGGAAAAAGCCAGCTGCATTATAGTGCCAGAGCTCAATTATGGTCAGATGGTCTTGGAAGTGGAGAGAGCTGTTCATGGCAAAGCAGAAGTGAAACCGCTGAACCTAGTTAACGGTGAACTGTTTAAACCCAAAGATATATTGCAATATGCTAAGGAGGTGGCTTAGCCATGCCCCGTCCAGAGATAGAAAGCTGGCTGCGTAAGAGGTTTTTCCCTCATATATGGTGTCCTGGTTGCGGCCATGGTGTGATATTGCATGCGCTCCTCAGAGCGTTGGTTAGCTGTGGGAAGAAGAAAGAAGAAACTGTGATTGCGTCGGGAATAGGATGCTCAAGCAGGATGCCAGGTTACATAGATGCGTGTACAGTTCACACCACCCACGGTCGTTCCTTGGCTTTTGCTACCGGCATAAAGTTGGCCAATCCTAGCCTAACTGTCGTCGACGTAATGGGTGATGGTGACTGCTCTGCAATAGGTGGAAACCATTTCATACATGCCTGTAGGCGAAATATAGATATAACGGCCATCGTAATGAACAACAATATCTACGGTATGACCGGCGGGCAGGCGTCTCCGACGACTCCTCCTGGATCCAAGGCTACAACGGCTCCTTATGGTGTTGTTGATCCGCCTTTTGATATTTGTAAACTTGCAGTAGGTGCTGGAGCTACCTATGTAGCACGAACGACAATAGCTAACCCCGTTATGTGCGAAAAATACATAAAGACAGCTATTGAGCACAAAGGGTTTTCAGTTGTAGAGATAGTGTCCAGCTGCCATACCCAATACGGCAGAAGGAACAAGAGAAGAACGCCGGTAGACAATTTAAATTATCTCAAGGCTGCTTCCGTGCCACTTGCAAAGGCCAAAGAGATGTCAGAGGAGGAGCTCCTTGGTAAGATCACTGTCGGTGAATTTGTGAAGGTGGATAAACCTGAGTACACCGAAATGTACGATAAGGTCATAGAAGCTGCGGGAGGTAAGAGTCATGAGTAGCCGCTATGAAATTCGTTTTGCGGGTTCAGGAGGGCAAGGTGTGATTTTGGCTGCCGTCATAACTGGCGAAGCGGCTGCGCTCTATGAAGGCTTAAATTCCGTCCAGAGTCAAGCGTATGGACCAGAGGCGCGAGGGGGTAAATCCAAATCTGAGGTTGTTATATCAGAGGGGAATATAGATTACCCCAAAGCCATGGAGCCCGATCTTCAGATTATCTTGAATCAAACTTCTTGCGACGAGTTTGCCTTTGATACCAAAAAAGGCGGGGTAGTGATTCTTGATGATACTTACGTCAAGGAGGCACCGAAGATAGATGCAGAAGTCTATATGGTGCCCATCGTAAAAACCGCTAGGGAAAAAATAGGTCGCGAGCTTGTCACTAACATGGTTGCATTGGGAGCAATGGCCAAAATTCTTGAGCGCAAAGGCATTATGAAACCAGAAAACATCAAGAAGGCGATCTTGGCTAGAGTTCCTAAAGGAACGGAAGAAATGAACGCCAAAGCATTTGAAGAAGGATATGCTTTGATAAACTAAAAAGGCAATTTGAGCTGCTACAATATAGGAGGACGCCGGTATAGGTTTTCTGGTGTCCTCTTTTTGCTTTTTGGTTCAGTACTTACGGTTTTTGGGGTCAGAAAGGATGGTTGCCAGTTACATGAAGCTGCACGTAGGTGAAAAGATAAAGGTTTCAGTTGATTCCATCAACAGCCAGGGAGATGGTGTCGCCAGGTTTGGCGAGGAAAGGTTTGTTTTTTTTGTGCCTGGTGCACTACCTGGGGAAGAGGTGGAGGGGATCGTTAGGATCTTGAAGAGACACTATGGCGTTATGGAATTGACTGATGTTTTGACTCCTTGTGTAAATAGAGTCATTCCTAAATGTTCTTGGTATGGTT
Source organism: Thermovirga lienii (assembly GCF_036847465.1). Classification (NCBI taxonomy): domain Bacteria; kingdom Thermotogati; phylum Synergistota; class Synergistia; order Synergistales; family Thermovirgaceae; genus Thermovirga; species Thermovirga lienii. The sequence continues at coordinate 100,798 of NZ_DAITZW010000001.1, forward strand.
TGTGTGGGGGGTGTTCTTTGCAGCATGCTGATTACGCCATGCAGCTTGAAATAAAAAAGCGCATCGTCTTTGACGCTTTTATGAAAACCGTAGGGAAGGAGCATCTGGATAAAATACAGGACTGCGTGCCTTCGCCTAAAAAGTGGTGTTATAGGAACAAGGCTTCTTTCCCTGTCAAAAGGGGAAAGAAAAATCTAAATGTTGGTTTTTACATGAAGGGATCCCACCGTATCATCCCGATAAATTCATGCTGTATCCTGGAAGAGGGCATAGACTATATCTATAGGCGCCTATTGGAAAACTTGTCTTATCTTGGAATTGAGGGATATGACGAAAAAAAAGGAACAGGCATTTTGAGGCATTTGGTTTTAAGGCGAACTGCAAGGGGTGATAAGGCCGTAATATTGGTTTTAAGAAACTTCGGCAAGAAAGAAGAAAGAAGCTTGAGAAGTTTTATGCAGCGTGTTAGCGAAATGCTAGGAAAAGACATCTCCTTTTATGTGAATGTGAACCCTCATAAAGGTAACAGAATTTTTGGTGAAAGAACCATAGCTATAAAAGGGAAAGAAGGCCTGTCGGAAAGCATATGTGGTAAGAGATTATTTTTTGGACCTACCTCTTTCTTCCAGGTAAACAGGGACATTGCTGAGCTTTTGTTCCAGGAGGTAAAGAATGCATTAGAAATTAGTGGGGCAGACCATGTAACAGAGCTTTACTGTGGGGTAGGGGCAATTACCGTAACTTACGGAAAGAATGTTAAGTCTGTTACTGCTGTGGAATCTTGGCCGGAGTCGGTTCTTTTCTTGAGGAAAAACATAAAGTTGAACAAGCTGAATAACGTCCGAGTTCTGGAAGGAGACGTAGAAGAATTTGCTCCCGATGCACTGTTTGGGGAGGACAAGGTAGTTCTTTTGGATCCCCCCAGAAGCGGATGTGCCAAAGGAGTATTGGAAGGCATTATAGAACGCAGGCCCAAAGCTGTCATATATGTTTCATGCAATCCAGCGACATTGGCCAGAGACGTTTCGATTCTCATGAACGGTGGTTACGAACTTAGTTTTGTAAAGCCCTTCGATATGTTTCCCATGACAGCTCACGTCGAGAGTATGGCCTTGCTAACGAGGGAAAAACTACAAATTGCGCGATATGATAAAGGATGTAGTTGAAAAAAACAAACCACCTATATATAATAGCCAAGCGTAGGGCGGACATAGCTCAGTTGGTAGAGCATCGGCTTCCCAAGCCGAGGGTCGCGGGTTCGAGTCCCGTTGTCCGCTCCAGACGTTTAGCAGCGAAAAAAGAGGGCAGGTTCCTCTTTTTTTGTATCCTTCTTCGTATATAACGTATTAAAGCATGTGACGAAAATAAACGTTTTTTTCTGAAATTGCATTAAAATTGACAATAATTTCTCTCACAACTAAAATGAATAAGACTTTGTTCTTTGCATAACGTATAATGTTTTGAAAGGGGGTGCTGGTGGTGGCTAAAAATTTAACGGAGGAGATAAGAGCGACGGAAGAGCAAGCTCAAAAAATCGTTTCTGAGGCAAAGAGTCAGGCTTCGCAGATAATCTCCGAAGCCCGCTATGAGGCGGAACAGGCCGTTAAATCGTTCAGGCAGCAGATGCATAGATCTTTTAGGGATGAATTGGTCCGCGTAGAGAAAGACGCTGAAAAGGAGATCGGAGTAATTTTGCAAGAGGGACAAAAAAAGGCAGAGAGCATAATAGATAACCATAAAGGTAAGGTTGACGAAGTGGCTGCCTGGATAGCGCAAGAGGTGATGACCCGGTATGGCAGTAACTAAATTCAAAAAAGCATCTTTGGTTGTGCTAGGAGAGAAAGAAGAGGCGGTAGTGTCCGTTTTGCAGGATTTGGCGTGTTGTGAAATAATGCCAGAGCCCACGGACACGAGGACCCATGATTGGGCTAAATGTATAAAATCAGCGGATGAAGCCCTTGCTGATATACGATCTGCCCTGCGTTTTTTGGAACCGTACTACCCAGAGGTGTCTGGTAAGTTGGAGCGCCTCTTGGGCGAAAAACCTACAGTCACCGTTGAGGAACTGGAGAACCTTTCGAATAGTATTGATCTTGCAAGTTTGTCGTCCTCGGTTAAAAAAATAGAGCGAAGAATGTTGGATATAAGGACGTTGCTTTCCAAGTTGGACTCCAACGAAGAGATATTGATCAAGTTAAGACAGTTTCCGTATTCACTGGCTATTATATCCAGTGGTACTGTACGCATATCCAGTATCGTAGGAACCTTGCCTGTAGCCTATCTTGAGAGGTTCCAAGGGTTGGTTGCAGAATTGCTGGCATCTGATGGAGAACTGTTTGTTGCTCCATTTACTCCAAAGGAAACGGATGTCACCGTAGTATTGATGTATGACAAAAAGAAGGCTGACGAAGTTGCTGAGATATGCGAAAAGGTTCCGTTCACCAAGTTGGACTTTCCACCAGAGCTTGAGGGTACTCCCGAAGAGGAGTTGTCCAAAATTGAAAGAAATCGGACAGAGCTAGCAAAGGAATCAGAGAACCTTGAAAGGAATGCTGCAAAACTGGCTTCTGAGTGGGTTCCAACGCTTAGAAACTTGTTGGATTACTATTCTGTTATTAGGACTCGCTATGAAACCTTGGTTAATGCTTCTAGGACGGAGAAGGTCAGTGTTATTAAGTTCTGGGTTCCAGAACCTGCGGTAGGAAAGTTAAAAGAAAAGCTCTCTAAATTTGGAGAGGAGCTTGAGCTCATAATAGAGGATCCATCAGATGATGATGAACCACCCACTCTGTTGGAAAATCCTCGTTGGGCTTTGCCATTTGAGCCTTTGACAAGGCTGTACGGTGCACCTAAGTATGGGGAGATTGATCCTACGGTTCCCATGGCTCCCTTCATGTTCCTCTTTTTTGGGATGTGTTTGGGCGATGGTGGCTATGGAGTTCTCATTGCTTTTGCAATAACATATTTGCTCTCCAAATACAAAATTGTTGGAGATACAAAGAATTTCTTGCACTTGCTGCTTCTAGGTGCTCTGTCTACGATAGCTGTTGGTGCCCTCACAGGTAGTTGGATGGGCGATATGATTGATGCTTTTCCTTTCCTAGCCTTGCTGAAACCCCTTAAGGACAGATTGGTTGTGTTAAACCCCATGTCGGACCCTATCACTTTCTTGGGGATATCCCTTGCTTTGGGGGTTGTACAGATACTCTTTGGCCTTTCTATCGCGTTTTGGGATAGCCTGAGGAAAAAAGACTACATGGCTGCTTTTGGTGACAACGGAGGCTGGATTTCCCTTTTGATAGGACTTCTTTTGCTTGGAGGGGTAAAGAGCGGTTTTTTAGGAGGAGCAGCCGGGTTGCTAGGGAAAATACTTTCCATCTTAGGTGCGGCTGTGTTGGTCGCAACGCAAGGTAGGGAGAAAACAGGACTGTTTAGAAGGTTGCTGTCGGGAGTGTTGAGTTTATATAACATAACGTCGTACTTGGGGGATATTTTGAGTTATAGCAGGCTTTTGGCTTTGGGTTTGGCTACTTCTGCGATTGCGATGATAGTTAATACTCTGACCAACCTTGTGTTGTCCATACCATTTGTTGGTTGGATACTGAGCATAGTAATATTTGTGGGCGGCCATCTTTTCAGCGTGGTAGTCAACACTCTCGGTGCTTTCATCCACTCTTTGCGTCTGCAGTATGTGGAGTTTTTCAGCAAGTTCTATAGCGGGGGAGGAAGAATCTTTCAGCCTCTGGAATACAGGACCCGCTACGTAAAGATAGTAGGGAGTAAGCCCTTGGGACAGCAAAGTAAGTAAATAAAAACAGTAACTTTAAACATATTAAACATAATACTTAAAAGTTTTTGAGAGGGGTGTAGAAGAAAATGGAAGTTCTTGGAATTATGTTGGCGGTTTTGGGTGCAGCTTTGGCAGCGGGCCTCGCTGGGTCGGGTTCCGCTATAGGAGTTGGAATAGCTGGTGAAGCTGGAGCGGGTATTATGACTGAGGATCCCGGTAAGTTCGGTTTGGTTCTGCTTCTACAGGCTCTGCCTGGAACACAGGGTATATATGGACTTTTGACTGCTTTTTTTGCCATCTTGAAAGTGGGACTTTTAGGAGGAGAAGCAATTGAAGTCAGCGTATGGCAAGGATTGGGAGTCTTTTTTGCCTGTCTTCCCATAGCCATAGCAGGCTATTATTCTGGTATAGCTCAGGGTAAGACTTCTGCTGCCTGTATTCAGCTCATTGCTAAAAGGCCTGAAGAGACCGGTAAGGCGGTCATACTTCCTGCTATGGTTGAAACATATGCTGTGTTGGCTCTTTTGATGAGCATAATTCTCCTCAACAGCATCAAATTTTAATTGCTGTAAGAGGTGAATGATATGTCGTTACAAGATATAAAGAAAAAAATCGAGGCCGAAGCCCAACAGGAAGCAAAGGAAATACTCGAAAGAGCAAAAAAGGAAGCGGAGAAAATAAAGGAGCAAACAGAAGAAGAGATTAAAAAGATAAAAGATCAGTATGACAAAAAACTTAGTGCTGAGAAGCCTGAGATCTTTAGGCGAAAGAAAGTTGTGGCCAACCTTGAGATCAAGAAAATGGAATTAGGGTCTGAGAGGTACCTGGTAGACCTTGCTTTTGAAAAAGCCGTTGAGCAGTTATCCAATATGGATAAGGAAAAATACAGCCAATTTATGAGTGTGTTATTGGAGAAAGCGGCTGGAGATGGAAGTGGCACCTTGTTAGTCGGGGAAAACGAAGATGTTATTACCAAGGAATGGGTTGAAGGTTTCAACAAGAGCCATAAAGCCAGCATTGTGCTAGGCAAACAGCATATAAACACAGCTGGCGGTTTTATCCTTAATAAGGATAAGGTGGATGTTAATTGTACGTTTGAGGCCTTAGTAAAAAGCTTAAGAGAGGACATTGAAGTCAATGTGTTCAACAAGCTTTTCTCGTCCTGAGGAAGTGAGGTTTTGGGAATCATGATTCCTGAGAATGGATACAGTTATGCAGTCTCCAGGCTTAAAGCCATGGGCAATAGACTGTTGGATAACAATAGCATCTTAAGATTGTGGGAAAGCGAGACCTTTTCCTCAGCAATGAAACTTCTGGCTGAGACCCATTATTCTCAGTGGTTGCCTGAGATGAAGAGCGAAGATGATTTTGAGTCGTTGATATCTGCTGAGTTAAATTATGTTATTTCGGAGGTCAAGGCGCTTTCTCCCGATAAGGAAATACCTGTTTTATTTCAATTACCCTTCGATTTTCATAACATAAAAGTCCTGCTCAAAGACAGGATAACCCGTGCAAGCGGGCAGGGGAGGAGGGTGGACCTTCTTACACCCTTAGGAAATATTGCTACAGACGACCTTCTTTTGGCTGTTGAAAGCGAGGATTACAGACTACTGCCCTTTGGGTTGCACATCGTCCTGCCCGAGAGTATATCAATTTGGGAACAGAGCCATGATGTGCTCTTGGTGGAGAAGAAACTTGATGAGGCCCTATTTGAACTAATGAGAAATATCGCAGGAAACATCAATGTAGAAGGCGTCAAAAAATGGGTCAAAGCCAGGATAGATGCAGAGAACATACGTAACATTCTGAGGCTGACGAGATTTGGCATGGAGACAGGAAAGATAGCTTCGTTCCTTCACGATGGAGGGTTTATTTCCCGAGAGAAACTTCTCCTTTTAGTTAACGAACCTTTGGAAGGATGGAGCCGGATCATTGGTTTCGCTGATGCTGCTGCTGCCTTGTCCCAAGTTGAAAGTTTTCTGGTTCCAGAGAAAGCCTTGGTTGAGCTTGAGAAGGCGTTGGACGATTATGTTTCCAATGTTTTAGCGCCCTATCGCTACGAGGCATTTGCTCCAGAGAACGTTCTAGCCTATCTGTGGGCCAAGGATATGGAGGCAAAGAACCTTAGGATTGTGATGGTGGGCAAAGCTAATGGAGTGGATAAGGACGTCATAAGGGGGTTGCTAAGAAATGTCCTCTAATGTCCATAAGTTGAGAATGGCAGCAGTGGGCGATTACGAAAGCATATTACCATTTCAGGCTGTTGGGGCTGAGCCTTTCTTTCTTAGCGAAGGAGAACAGGATAAGCTCCGTAACCTGTTGTTAAAGTTTGCCAGGGAAGGCTATGCTGTGGTTTTCCTTTTGGATACTATATTCCAGGAAGGGAAAGACCTGGTTGCGGAGATAAATGAGAACTACGCCGTGAGTATAATACCTATCCCTGGAGTTAAGGGTTCTACAGGGGTTGGAGTAGAGGCGATAAGGAAGAGTGTAGAAAAAGCAGTCGGTATGGATATATTTGCCGTAAGATAAATAAACAACAAAAACAAACTAAAAGGATTTGATAGGTGGTGGCCATGGAGAAGATTATTAAAGGAGCCATAGCGAAGATTTCTGGGCCTTTGGTCGTTGCAGAAGGGATGACCGGGGCTTCCATGTATGATGTTGTAAGGGTTGGAGAGTTGGGGCTCGTAGGAGAAATAATCGAGTTGAAGGGTGACCTAGCATCCATTCAGGTTTACGAGGAAACCTCGGGCCTAAAGCCCAAAGAACCAGTGATCAGTACGGGAGCCCCCTTGAGCGTTGAGCTAGGACCAGGTTTGATAGAACAGTTTTATGATGGTATTCAAAGACCTTTGGCGCTGATAGAGGAAGCGGCAAAGAGCCCGTTTATAACAAGAGGAATTGATGTTCCGTCTTTGCCCAGGGATAAGAAATGGCATTTTCGGCCAACCGTCGAAGTGGGAACAGAAGTTTCAGCTGGTGATGTATTGGGAACGGTAAAAGAGACGGTTTTGGTGGAACATAAAATTATGGTTCCTCCTGGTATGAAAGGAAAAGTTAAGGATATAAAGGAAGGAGAGTTTACAGTAGAAGAGGCCGTTGCTGTAATCAGCACGGAAAATGGTGACAAAGAGGTAACCATGCTACAACGTTGGCCCGTAAGGCTGCCTAGACCTGTGGCTAGAAGATTGCCTCCTAATGTGCCTCTGGTAACGGGACAAAGAGTGGTGGATACCTTTTTCCCTATGGCTAGAGGTGGAGCAGCTTGTGTTCCTGGGCCATTTGGTTCTGGGAAGACAGTTATCCAACACCAGCTTGCCAAATGGGCGGATGCTGAGATAGTTGTTTATGTCGGTTGTGGTGAGCGAGGCAATGAGATGACAGACGTTCTCTTAGAGTTCCCGGAACTAGAAGACCCGCGATCAGGAGAACCCCTGATGAAGAGGACGGTGCTGATAGCGAATACCTCCAACATGCCTGTTGCTGCTAGAGAGGCCAGTATATATACGGGTATTACTATTGCCGAGTATTATAGGGACATGGGCTACTCCGTAGCGTTGATGGCTGATTCGACCAGTCGATGGGCAGAAGCTCTCAGAGAAATAAGCGGTCGCTTGGAAGAAATGCCTGGAGAGGAAGGCTATCCAGCTTATCTTGGTACCAGGCTAGCCTCTTTCTACGAGAGGGCAGGACGGGCAATATGCTTGGGTAAAGATGGTAGAGAAGGCTCCATAAGCGCCATAGGAGCGGTTTCCCCGCCGGGAGGAGATTTGTCCGAACCAGTTAGCCAGAACACCCTTAGGGTAACAAAGGTTTTTTGGGGCTTGGATGCCAACCTTGCATATCAAAGGCACTTCCCAGCCATAAACTGGCTACTGAGCTATTCTCTTTATGCTGATTCTCTGGGTGAATACTGGGACGATCGTTACGATGGTGAATGGAGCAAGATGAGAACCCAGGCCATGAGCTTGTTAGAAGAGGAAGATAGGCTGAAGGAAATAGTGAGGCTGGTCGGTATTGACGCGCTATCAAAGGAAGAGAGGATGATTTTGGAAACTGCAAAGTCCATAAGAGAGGACTTCTTGCACCAAAATGCCTTCCACGAGGTGGATACTTACGCGTCAATGGATAAGCAGTTCAAAATGCTCAAGAACATATTGTACTTCCATGAGCTGAGCATGGATGCATTGAAGAAAGGGGCACTTTTGAACGATATCTTGAAATTGGACGTGAGGGAAAAGATAGCTAGGATGCGCTACGTAAGCGAGGACAAGCTGGAAGAGATCGATAAACTTGAGCCTGAAATAAAAGGACAAATAGAAGGGCTTTTACCAGAGGGGGGCTTTAGTGATGTTGTTGCCGAGGGAATATAAGACTATTTCTGATTTGTCTGGACCCCTTATCGTAGTGGAAAAAGTGGAGGATGTTCGCTATGATGAGCTAGTTGAGATAGAGCTCGGTAATGGAGAGATAAGGCGCGGTAGAGTCTTGGAGATAGCTAAAGATAGGGCGCTTGTCCAAATTTTTGAGGGAACAACAGGTATAGATGTCCAATCGACCAAGGTGCGCTTTACGGGCAAAGTCTTAACCCTGCCCGTAAGCAAAGACATGTTGGGAAGAATTTTCAACGGTAGGGGAGAGCCCATAGATGGCGGAGCACCCATAATCCCTGAAAAAAGATTGGACGTAAACGGATATCCTATGAACCCATATTCAAGGGATTATCCTTCTGAGTTTATCCAGACCGGAATTTCTACGATCGATGGAATGAATCCCATGGTGAGAGGACAGAAGCTACCCATTTTCTCTGGTAGTGGTATGCCTCATAACAGAATAGCAGCTCAGGTTGCAAGACAGGCTACTGTGCTGGGTGAGCAAGAGGATTTTGCTGTTGTGTTCGCAGCGATGGGCATTACCTTTGAGGAAGCATCTTTCTTCATGGAGGATTTCCGTAAGACTGGCTCAATCGAAAGGACGGTAATGTTCGTCAACTTGGCAGATGACCCCGCCATAGAACGAATCACTACTCCTCGATTGGCGTTGACCTGTGCGGAATATTTGGCATTCGAGCATGACTATCAGGTTTTGGTAATTTTGACAGATTTAACCAACTACTGTGAGGCTCTTAGGGAGATTTCAGCAGCTAGAAAGGAAGTTCCTGGTAGACGAGGGTATCCAGGGTATCTTTACACTGACCTTGCCACAATGTATGAGCGAGCAGGCAGGTTGAGGGGTAAGAAAGGGTCCATAACCCAATTCCCTATACTGACCATGCCAGAAGACGATAAGACGCACCCTATACCTGACCTTACAGGCTACATAACTGAAGGGCAAATTATATTGAGCAGGACTCTACACAGAAAAGGTATATACCCACCTGTGGACGTCTTGCCCTCTCTTTCTCGATTGAAGGATAAAGGAATAGGCAAGGGGAAAACCCGAGAGGATCATGCCGATTTGATGAACCAGCTATTCGCCGCATATGCAAGAGGTAAGGAGGCAAAGGAGCTTGCAACCATACTTGGTGAAGGGGCGTTGACAGAGGAGGACAAAGCTTTTGCCAAGTTTGCCGACGAGTTTGAGAACACTTATGTTCGACAAGGAGAATATGAGAACCGAACTATAGAGGAAACTTTGGAGAAAGGCTGGGATCTTTTAACCTTGATTCCCGTTACGGAACTTAAGAGGGTACGAGATGAATATATAGAAAAATATCTCAAACCCAGGCTCAAGAAGGAGGGCAGTGCCGCAGAAGGCACGAAGGCTAACTGAGATGCTAGTAAGCATCATGATTGGAAGGTGACCTTATGGCAAGAAAGCTGAACGTCAATCCTAATAGAATGGAGCTTTCCAGGCTTAAAAAACGGCTAACAGTTGCCAAAAGAGGGCATAAGCTGCTGAAGGACAAGCAGGATGCTCTGATAAAGGCTTTTCTTGATTTGGCCAGAGAAATAAAAACGCTACGAGAAGAGACAGAAGCGGAGCTGGCAGAGTGTTACAGAAGTTTCCTTCTTGCCAGAGCTCAGACGTTGCCGGCCATGTTGGAACAAGCTCTAATGATAACTGGGACCAAGGTGAATCTCTCCGTCAGGTATAAAAACGTCATGAGTGTCGTAGTGCCCGAATACGAAGTTGAGCAAAGCGGAAACATATTGAATTACGGCTTAGCGACGTCTCCAGGCTCACTTGATGTGGCTCTTGAGCGGTTTTCTAAGGTTATCCCTAAGCTCATATCTCTGGCGGCAAAAGAGAAAAGCCTTAACTTGATGGCTGCGGAGATTGAAAGGACCCGCAGAAGGGTCAATGCTTTGGAGCATGTATTAATCCCATCCTTTGCAGAAACTATTCATTATATAAAGATGAAACTAGATGAGCAAGAAAGAGCTACACTAAGTAGGTTGATGAGAGTAAAGGAAATTGTGCGGTCTCACTAGGTTGCTGAGATTGTACAGTTGGGGTTATCCCCCAAAATTGTGATAGAATACGACTTAAGGAGTATCCAAAGCGATCGCTGTCCTCTAGAGGGAGGGAGGAAAGTCCGGACTCCACAGGGCAGGGCGCTGGAGAAATTCCAGTGGGTGCGAACCCAAGGAAAGTGCCACAGAAACATACCGCCCAGGGCTTCGACTGGGCAAAGGGCTGCGGCTGTTTGCCTTAGTTGTAAGCCTTGGGTAAGGGTGAAAAGGTGAGGTAAGAGCTCACCAGCTGCAGGGCGACCTGCAGGCTAGGCAAACCCCGCCCGGAGCAAGACCGAATAGGAGGGGATGAGGTGGCCCGCTGACCCTCGGGTACGGTCGCACGAGGCATGGCGCAAGTCATGTCCCAGATAAATGATCGCTATTTACAGAATCCGGCTTATTGGATGCTCCTTTTTAACGTGTTCACCACTAGAGAAGTTTATCAAGATAAACATTAGGACTATTAGCCCTAAAAAGAAAAGTAAAAGGGGTTAATAGTCCTTTTTTTTGTGTCCAAATAGTGGTAAAGTGGTAGAAAGTGGTATTAAGTGGCATAAAATGGGAGGAATTCCCATGCTGGTGGGGACCTATGAGCATCGAATGGATTCGAAAGGTAGAGTGGTCCTTCCCTCTAAATTAAGGGAGGAAATAGGCGATGGTGCGTTCGCAACGATCGGCATTGATCGTTGCGTTTCTATATATGCTGCTGATGAATGGAAGAAGGTATTGGAACGTTTGGGAAAGTTGCCCTTTTCCAAGGGTAAAGCTAGAGATTTCAGTAGGCTTCTGATGGCGTCAGCATACGAAGTTCAATTCGACGCATCAGGCAGGATTTTAGTCCCCCCACATTTGAGAAGCCATGCCTGCTTGAAGCAGAACGTGACGATCATAGGTGTTGGTGACCACATTGAACTTTGGGATACCTGCATTTGGAATGAATACATGGAGAAAATCCGTAACGAGTTACCCAATATAGCCGAGGAGGTGGAAGGCCTATGATCGAACATATCCCCGTTATGCTGGATGAAGTATTAAAAGCTGTAACTAATGCTCCTTCTCTAAGGCGGATTGTTGATGCCACTTTAGGTTTGGGGGGGTATACGAAGGCTTTCCTAAAGCAGTGGCCTCATGTTTCGGTCCTTGGTATAGATAGGGATTCGGAAGCTATAGAGATAGCAAAGGATAAACTGGCGGAGTTTCTTGACAGGGTGAAGTTTTATAACGGTGATTTTAAAGATTTGGCTGAGATATTAAAAAAAATAGGTTTTACTGAACCGGATGCAATAGTTTTTGATCTAGGTGTTTCCAATCTCCAAATATCGAAAGAGGAAAGGGGTTTCTCCTTTGATTTGGATGGTCCTTTAGATATGCGTATGGACACTACAAGTGACCTAACGGCAGAGGAAGTCATAAATACATACTCCAAAGAAGCACTATCGGAGATATTTCGAAAGTACGGTGAAGAGAGGCATGCCTCCAGGATAGCCTGGGGAATATGCAAATATCGACAAGAACATGGTTTGATTCGAACAACAGGTGAACTGGTCAGTGTTATTCGGATGACTTTACCGGCACCAGTGCAAAGGAAAATGGGGAAAAATCCTGCAAGAAGAGTATTTCAGGCTTTGAGAATAGAAGTAAATAATGAATTGAAAGCCCTTGAGGAGGCTTTATCAGGTTGTAGAGAGGTTGCCAAAGAAGGAACAGTAGTAGTCGTAGTAAGTTATCATTCACTAGAGGATAAAATAGTTAAAAAACAATTTAAAGAATGGGAATCCTTGGGGTTGGGAAGGATGCTTTCCAAGAAAGTGGTAAAACCGACCGAGGAGGAGATCACAAGAAACAAAAAGGCCAGAAGCGCAAAGCTAAGAAGTTTCATTTTTGGGGAAAGAGAGCTTAAGGGGTGATTTAAATGGCTAACAGGTCAGCGGCAGTTTTGCGCCATAGGCTATGGAAAGGATTTAATAATGTTAAAACTTCGCATATCGTAATAGCCGCGTTTGTACTTATATTCTTGTCAATAGGGGGATTAGTTAGCCTGCGACTTTATGCCCTTAACCTCGAATATCAGTTGAGTAGATTAGAGCAAAAAATTGCCGCGCAGAAGGAAATAAACCTAAAACTTGAAAAAACGTTGGCATCGCTAGTAAGTCCTGGCAGGGTTTTCGATTATGCGAAAGCTTCTTTGGGAATGAAGACAGACAGCCAGGTTGACATAGTTCGCATAAAAAACAATAATGTCACAGTGCTGTTGGCAAAAGATTCAGGTGCCAGTGAAAGTCCTAGCCAAGTCGATAAGACTGGATCACTGTTGGCCAAGCTGCTGAATTTTGTGACGAAAAAAGCGTTTGCTAGATAACATATAACATGTAATTTTACTTTTCATAAACGGAAGGTCTTCGAAATCTTATGAAACGTAATATAGGTGTGCACTGGTTTTTGTTTTTTTTGGCGTTTCTAGTGGTATTTTTCAGGCTTTATCAGCTTCATTTCAACCCCGATCCTAGGACAAAACATCAATCAGAATCTCAATATTGGTCAAAATTGAACTTAAGTTCTCCTCGCGGCATCATTGCTGACAGAAATGGAGTGCCCTTAGCTATTTCTGTCCCAGCTATAACGTTATTCGTGGATCCTCTTTTTTGGAATCCCAAGAACGCAGAGTTGATAAAGCCTATTCTTTCAGAGGAACGTTATAGGCGGCTTAAGGGTGAGCTTAAAGGTAGGTATTTCCCTGTTGCAAGAAAGCTAAACTTTGAAAAAGCAAGTGAAATAATAGAAAAGGATATTCAAGGATTATTTTGGGTAAAGGAGTATAAAAGGTTTTATCCCCATGGCGAGTTTATGGCCCAGATGCTGGGCTTTTGTGACATAGACGATAGGGGGCTAGCTGGATTAGAGTACCTTTGGGATTTTTTGTTATATGCGCCTCCCAAAGTTTTGACAGTAACTAAGGATGCTTCAGGCAAAGTAATAAGTTTCCCTACATATGGTGATAAAAGCTGGGGAAAGGAATATAAGGGTGAAGTTCACCTTACAATAGACTCTAGAATTCAACACATAGTGGAGAAATACTTGAAAAAAGCATTCAAGATTCATCGTGCCGACTGGGCTGCAGCAGTTTTGATGAATCCAAAGACAGGAGAAATATTGGCTTCTTCGAGTTTGCCTGAATTTGATCCTAATAAGCGGGAAACTCTCATTAATGCTGAATCTCTGCGCAACAATGTCATATCTAGAGTTTACGAGCCGGGGTCGACGTTGAAACCTGTAATGATGAGCATAGCTCTAACAGAAGGGAAAGCAACACCGCAAAAAGATCATTTTTATTGTACTGGCAAAATACGAGTAGCTGATACGACTATACATGATGTCAAGCCCCATGGCAGTTTGGACTTGAAGGGTGTCATAATTAATTCCTGCAATGTAGGTATGGCCACCATAGGCATGAGATTGGATCCCAAGCGAACATATGGTCACCTGAGTAGATTTGGATTCGGAATGAAGACTGGTGTAGAGCTTCCTGGGGAAGAAAGGGGATTGTTAAACACTCCAGAATTATGGCAAGGTTCTGTTCCTGCAAATATAGCCATTGGGCAAGGTATAGGCGTTACACCTTTGCAGTTGGCTCGAGCAATATCGGCGGTTGCCAATGGAGGGTATTTGGTGAAGCCCTTTTTAGTAAAGGAAGCAGTAACAGCTCAAGGCGAAGTAGTATACCAAGGAAGACCTGAAAACCTCGGCCAAGTTATGTCGAAAGAGACGTCCAATTGGCTTAAGTCCGCAATGGAAGATGTTGTGAAGCAAGGAACAGGGCAAGTTGTGGGCAGGAAAGACGTAAGGATAGCGGGAAAAACAGGGACCGCTCAAGTAGCTAAAGGAGGTATATACCAGAAGGGTGTTTTTGTGTCCTCTTTTGTGGGTTTTTGGCCAGTTGAGGATCCTAATAATTTACTTTTGATAGTTATTGGACACCCTAAGGGCAAAGCTCACTTTGGCAGTGAGGTGGCGGCTCCAGTTTTCAGGGACGTCATGGAAGATGTTCTTAAGTTACCCATGAGATAATGTTGAAGTCAACTTTGAAGTGGGATAGGAGGAAGAAGGGTAATGATCAAATTAAAAGACCTGATAGCTTTTCTTGAGGCGAAAGGACATTTAAAAGAAATCTACATTCCAGATGGTTACAGAGAAAAATGGTTGAGTCAGGAAATTAGCGACTGCTTTCACGACTCGAAGGAAGTGACAAAAGGGTCCATATTTGCATGTATAAGGGGTAGTAAGTTCGATGGACATGATTACGTCGAAAGCGCTCGTCAAAAGGGAGCGTCAGCCATCTTGGCTGAAAAAACGGTAAAAGTGGATGTTCCTTGTATTGTAGTGAGTGATGTGCGTAGTGTACTAGGTGAAGTAGCCAGTGCAGTTCATGATTTTCCATCGGAAAAATTGATAATGATCGCCGTGACAGGTACGAACGGTAAAACAACTACGACATATATGACTAGAACCATTTTGGAAGCCTCAGGGATCAAAACAGGTTTAATCGGCACAGTTATCTATGATGATGGTCGTAATGTGTCCGAAGCTTCGCGTACTACGCCTGAAGCCTCAGATGTTCAGCGACTGCTCAGAAACATGATCAATAACGGGTGTAAAGCCTGTGTTATGGAAGCATCATCTCATGGCATTGCTCAGGGCAGGCTCAGTGGATGTAGGTACGATGTGGCTGTATTCACTAATTTGACACCAGAGCACCTGGATTACCATGGAGATATGGAGTCTTATTTCAAGACTAAGTCCACATTATTTGAAAACTTTATGAAGAATGGGAAAGGTCGTTTTGTAATAAATGAGGACGATGAGTATGGGAAAATTTTGATCGACAAACATAAAGATAAAACCATTGCTTTTACGTTAAGGGAGCCAAGATTGGTTGCAAAAGAACATCTCAAGGGCGTTATAAAGGGAATGAACCTATGGGGTACTTCCATAGAGGTTAAGTCATCAATAGAAGGATACAATGACCTGTTTTTAAACATCCCTACGATTGGTGAGTACAACGCTGCAAACGCCCTTGGGGCAGTTGGGGCTGCAGCGTTTTTGGGAGTAGAACCGAAATTAGTTAGAGATGCTCTTAAAGAAATGAGAAGCGTTCCTGGAAGGCTTGAAAAGTACATATTTGAAAATGGTCCTACTGCGGTAATAGATTATGCTCACACTCCTGATGCCTTAGAGAAGGCTTTGAGTACCCTCAGAAAGGTTTGCAAGGGTAACCTTTGGGTTGTGTTCGGTTTGGGTGGAAATAGGTATCAAGATAATCGTCCAGAGATGGGTAAGGTGGCTTCCAGGCTGTCCGATAGAATAGTTATAACCGTGGATAATCCCAGGAATGAAGATCCCCGGCAAATAGCTATGCAAATTAAAGAAGGAGCTGATAAAATAGCCGGGGCTCAGGTAGACATAATTCTTGATAGGAAAGAGGCGGTTTTCTACGCCCTAGACAATGCTGAAAACGACGACATTGTCTTAATAGCTGGTAAAGGACCCGAAAGGAACATTATATACGCCGATAAAGTCATTCCTTACAACGATGGGGAAGCTGTAGAGGAGTGGAGTGTTTTGAGAGGTAGGAAAAAATGGAATTAGCCAGATTCGTATCTTTGGAAGAGGTGGCGGAAGTATTAAATGCCAAATTTATAAAAGGGAAAAAGACCTTTTTAGGTACCCCTTTGAGCGTTGATACCAGGACAATGAAGGAAGGGCAGGGCTTTATTGCCCTTAAAGGTTCCAAAGTGGACGGGCACAAGTATGTGAAAGACGCCATTGATAAAAACGCAAGTTATTTGATCGTAGAAGAAGCGAAACTAGATGAAATTCTGCCAACGGCAATACAGAAGCAAGTTTCGTTGCTAGCAGTTAAAGATACAAGCCTTGCTCTTAAAAAGCTCGCGCAGTTCATTTTTAGTGAAAAAAGCAACCTAAAAGAGGTCATTTCGATTACTGGCACCGCTGGGAAGACCACCACGCGGGAGTGCCTAGCGGCCGCTCTAGGTTCAGCGTTTAAAGTTCATTCCGCCATAAAAAGCTATAACACCTGGATAGGGTGCGCTTTGACTATTGCTTCTATGCCCATTGATACAGAGATCCTAATCCTTGAGATGGGCACCAACCATCCTGGCGAAATAATGGAAATGGTTGAATTATTCCCTCCATCCATAGGAGTGATTACTTCAGTGGGGCCTGGTCATCTGGAGGGGTTAGGAGACATCAATGGGGTGATAAAGGCTAAAAGTGAACTTTTGGCATCCAACAAACTTCATACTTTTTATTACAATGCCGACATTCCTCTTTTGGAAGAAGCAGTAGAAAACTATCCCTCAACTTTTGAGAAGATAGGTGTGGGTTTTGAAAGAGGTAAAGTAAGATTGGCTGTAGAAAGATTTTTCCTTAACGAAGAAGGTGCAAACCTTAGAGTAACAGTCTCGGAAAAGGACATGAACCATGTTTTTGATTCATTGCTATTTGGTCTCCAAAACGCCTACTCAATAGGTTTCGCTGTATCAGTATCAAGACACCTATCATTAGAGGTAGAGGATATCGCTGAAGCTTTAAAGCGGGTTTCGCCTCTTGATGGAAGAGGCAAGATAGGAAAGACTTTAAGGGGAGCCGTCTATATTGATGAAACATATAACGCAAATCCATTGTCATTGAAAGCTGCAATGGACAACTTGAAAATGCTCGAGGTTAAAGGGAAAAAAATATTAGTGCTCGGCAGCATGAAGGAGTTAGGTGAATATAGCGCTTATTGGCACCAAGTCATTTTAGAAGAAGCTAATTTTGCGGATTTAGTTGTTCTAGTTGGTGATGAGTGGCCCTCTAGAGATCTAGGCCCTAACTTTGTCAAATGTGAAAGTAACCAAGAGGCAGCATTGTTATTGAGAGAAAAACTGAACCCAGAAGATGTAGTTCTATTGAAGGGGTCAAGAAGCAACAAGTTGGAAGAAATAATTTACGACTTGAGGGGTTTATGATGATAAGTTCCAGCGTAATGTTTGTGGGAATAGGCGCATTTTTGCTAAATACCTTGTTGCAGTCTTTGTGGATATCTTATTGCAAACGAAAAAGCATGTCTCAAGCTATGAAAGAATATGGTCCTAGTCACCATATTAGTCTCAAGGCAGGGACTCCCTCCATGGGAGGAGTAGTTTTTATTATTACCTTCCTGCTCTTTTCTGTTCTCATCTACATTATAGAGGGTCCGGCGTTAAAGAAGTTTTTGCCCATTGTTGGAATACCCTTTACTGCAGGATGCATTGGTTTTTTAGACGATTTCCTCAAGCATCGGAAAAATTCCAGCGAAGGTTTTTCAAGCCTAGGCAAGCTGACGCTCCAGATTTTACTTGCAGCTCCTTGGGTATATTTCATAGTTTTCTGGGGAAACAACATGCTTTTGCATGAGGTGAAACTTTGGGGACCTGCGACAGCTTTCTTGTTTTTGTTCTTGATTGTGGGTTCTATGAATGCTGTTAACATAACAGATGGGTTGGATGGTCTTGCAGCAGGCAGCTGTGCTATCTCTTTCTTGGCAATGTCAGTCTTGCTACATTTTTCGAAATCAGAACTTATGATAAGTATCGTTGGCCTAGCCATTGCAATTTCATTTTTGTGGCATAATGCCCATCCGGCCAAAGTCTTTATGGGGGATACAGGATCTCATTTCTTAGGGGGACTTTTGGCATCCATAAGTATATGTACAGGCAATGCCCTGATGCTCATACCCTTTTCTTTTTTAATGGGAGTGGAGATACTATCGGTAATCTTACAACTACTATCTATTCATTTTAGAGGGAAGAAAATATTTAAAATGAGCCCTCTGCATCATCACTTTGAACTTGTGGGCTGGAAGGAAACCCAGGTGGTAGTCCGGTTTTGGCTAATTCATGTCGTAGGCATGGTTACCTTCATAGTAACTTTTAATATGCTAGGTTTGATTGAATAAACATATTTGGTATGTAGGGAGAGAGAATATTGGAAAACAAGAAACTGAACGGATTGCATGAAGGCTGTAAATTAACAAT
Source organism: Thermovirga lienii (assembly GCF_036847465.1). Lineage (NCBI taxonomy): Bacteria > Thermotogati > Synergistota > Synergistia > Synergistales > Thermovirgaceae > Thermovirga > Thermovirga lienii. The sequence continues at coordinate 119,124 of NZ_DAITZW010000001.1, forward strand.
CATTGGAGCAGGAGTTAGTGGGAGAGCTTTAGCTTCTTTAGCAGTGCGTTTAGGCTTTTCTGTTTTTGTTACTGATAAGGCAGAGATAAATCCGAAGACCAAGGAAATTATAAAGAGATACGGAATAGAGTATGAGGAGAGAGGGCACACAGAGAAAGCCTTGGAAGCTGATGCCTTGGTTTTGAGTTCAGGAATATCCCCCAGAGCACCCATAATTGAGGGTGCTCTAAAGAGAGGGATACCGGTTGTTGGAGAACTTGACTTTGTTTTTCCACATCTGAAAAGTAAGGTGATAGGCGTAACAGGGACAAATGGTAAGACAACCACTACTTCCCTTATAGCCCACCTGTTAACCAATGGTGGATTTGAGGCTGAAGCCGTAGGCAATATAGGTAATGCTTTGGCCGATTATGCGTTTTCTGACCACGAGTGGTTAGTAGTAGAAGTGAGTAGTTTTCAACTTTATTGGAGTCAATATGCTAGCTTCGATATTTCGGTGATAACAAACATCGCACCAGACCATCTTGATTGGCATGGTTCTTACGAAGAATATTTCGCCTCCAAAACTAAAATATTTAATTTGACCAGTGACAATGGCATAGGTATATGCCAAGCGCGAGATGTGGAAGAGATAAAAAAACAATTAAACAGACCTCTCAAGATAATTCCCTTTGTTGATAATAAGAATAAAGTTGTTGATTGGCCTGAGGGGATATATTTTGAGGATGGACAATGTGTATTACGTGATGATAGCAAGATCAGACTCTTTGATGTGAGTAATGTGCATTTGATAGGGACTCACAACCTAGAGAACGCAGCGATGTCTGCTGTAGTAGCTTACTATTCGGGGCTAGATCCCCAAGTCATAGAAGAGGGTATAGATAGTTTTAAGGCTTTACCTCATAGATGTGAGGAGGTAGCTAATAAAAATGGAATAAGATATGTCAACGATTCTAAAGGGACCAATGTGTCTTCAACCGTTGCTGCACTAAATTCTATAGAAGGCAAGAAAATAATCATCTTGGGCGGTAAGGGTAAAGGGGAAGATTACGGACCTCTTGCAGAAGCTGTAAAAGAGCACACGGAAGCAGCAATTCTAATGGGAGAAGAAAAAATTAAGATAGCCGAAGCACTAAGTCGAAAAGGATACACAAATTTCCATTTAGCAAATTCTATGGAAGAAGCCGTTGAAAAAGCAGTAAGCTTGGCTTCTCCTGGATGTACTGTCCTGCTTTCGCCTGCGTGTACGAGCTGGGACATGTATGAAAACTACAAGGCAAGAGGTGAACATTTCCGAAAAGTCGTGAATGAGTTAACCGATTGATGGAAGGGATAGCATGAGGGAGTCATCACAGGATCATCACAGTGATGCAAGTGATGCACTTGCGGGATTGCAAGCAAATAGCCTAATCAAAGAGGATAGAAACCCCTTAGTAATGTTGCTATGGGGGATCCCTCTTGTACTTAATACTTTTGGGGTAATAATGATAACCTCTGTGGGCACTAACATTTCAATAGCGAGGTGGGATGCCCCCTTTGTTCTTGCCATAAAACAGATCCAATGGTCCATAATTGCTGTTTTAGGAATGATTGTTTGCTATGCAATACCTTTCAGAATCTGGAGAAGATATTCTGGCGTCTTTTGGTTTCTATCTCTCTGGTTGATGTATCTGACGCTACTCCCGGGGATGCCTAAAGTTTATGGGGCCTCAAGGTGGATAAATCTTGGAGTGTTTTCAATCCAGCCATCGGAGGTCCTATTTGTTTTTTCAGTTATACACTTGAGTAAGAAATTGCATGAAAAAGATATATCCAAAAGAAGGGCTTTTTTCCGAACGATATTAATGTATGCTTTGGCTTTTTTCCCTTTCGTTTTGCAACCTGACTATGGAGGTGCTATTCTCTTATTTGTTCTAATGATGGGTATTTATGTAGAGGCTCATGGTTGGGCTTACCCTCTTACATATGGAGGGGCTTTGGGCGCCATCATGTTTATCCCTCTTCTGTTTAGCCCTTACAGGATGGCGCGAGTGCTCGCTTTCTTGGATCCCTGGGAGGATCCAAGAGGTAAGGGATTTCAGATTATTCAGGGGTTCATTGCCTTTGCCAATGGAGGCCTTTGGGGAGTTGGGCTAGGACAGGGACTTCAAAAATTGAGGTATCTTCCAGCTGCCCATACAGATTTCATTTTTGCTGCTATCGGGGAAGAACTAGGATTTGTGGGTACATCATTGGTCTTGGTCCTGTTTATTTGCTGGTTTGCAGTAATTCTAAGGTTTTACGTAGATTTTAAAGGCACGATTACTGGAACATTGCTATGGGGCTTTGCTATATCTGTAGCCTTGCCATTGCTCGTCAATTTGGGGGGAGTGCTCAAGCTTTTTCCTATGACAGGGGTGCCTTTACCTTTTATAAGTTATGGTGGTAGCGCCCTTGTAATGATGTGGGCGAGGGTAGGATTTTTGTTGGGGAGCATAAGAGATGGGCTTTCAGAACAAAAAGCTTAAGTTGGCTATTGGGGCTGGTGGCACAGGAGGACATATAATACCCGCTTTGGCCTTTGCAAATTGGCTTAGAGGTAACCACCCTGAAGTGGAGTTTAAATTCTTTTGTGGCGCCAGGAACATTGAAAAAGAGATATACAGCGCTCACTCAATAGAACCTGAAGTATTACCTATTGAAGGGTCACCTATGTGGGGAAACCTATTCCAACGAACAAGCAGGTTGTGGCGAATGATGATCTCCTTTGGTATTGTCAGTAACTACTTCAAGAAATGGAAGCCAGATGTGGTCATAACCTTCGGGGGATATGTTTCTCTGCCGTTGTTGTATGTCTCTTTTAGGGCCAAGATCCCAGCTTTTGTGCACGAACAAAACGTCATTGCTGGGAAAGTGACCAAGCTGGCGTATAAAGCTGGTTTTGAAGTTTTATCAGGCTGGGAAAAATTGGAGGGTGTTAAAGAGTACAGATATGTTGGCATACCTTTGAGGAGATTTCAATGTTTGCCCAGATGGGAAGCTTGGCATAAACTTAACATGAAAGATCATCCACCCTCAGTACCCATAGTTTTAAGCCTTGGTGGATCTCTTTTTAGTGAGAAAATGAGGACCTTAGCATTGAAATTAGCAAGTAGAGAAAGTTTCAAAAAATGGTTTTTCTTGGTTTTGGGGGATGTGGCTCACCCCAATAAGCTAAAGGAGAATGTTTATCTGTTACCTAAAACATGGGAAGTTGGCAATCTATATTCTTTGGCTGATATAGTTATTTCTAGAGCAGGAGCATCAACGCTAGCGGAATTGAGTTATTGGAATATACCAGCGATAGTTGTTCCCTGGCTGGAAGCTGCAGATGGCCACCAGCTGGCTAACGCAAAGCTGTTTGAAGAGAAAGGTTACGGTAGAATATGGTTTGAGGGAGAAGAAAACATAAAATCCCTAGAAAACAAGATCTTGGATCTTCATAGTCGTCGTTTAAAGAAAAAAACAACGAATACAATAACTGACCTTGCAGATAGACCATCTGAACTAGTTTGGGAGAGCTTGAAAAGAGAGTTGAAGGGAGATGTGGATATTGACGGCGAGCAAGCTTAAATTTGAGAAATATAGAAAGTTTCATCTAATGGGAATAGGTGGAGCGGGCATGAGCGGTTTGGCTTTATTGTTATCCCAGTTGGGATGCGAGGTCAGCGGCTGTGACGTCGCCCATAGTTATTATATAGACAAGATAAGCAAGAAAGGCATAGATTTCAGGATAGGCCATAGTAAGGAGCATATTGAAGAACTGGAGCCTGATGTTTTGGTTTGTAGCAGTGCGATCCCCGCAGGTAATTCTGAGCTTGAGTTTGCCTCTAGTAAAGGTATACCTATTTACAAAAGGGCAGAAGTGCTGAGTTGGCTTTTCAACGAACGCTCAGGAATAGGTGTGGCCGGTACTCATGGTAAAACCACTACAGCGTCAATGATAGGTTTGATATTTGAATTGGCTAAAACTAATCCAACAGTTGCTATTGGGGGGGAATTATGTGATATAGGAGGCAACGCAAAATTAGGAAAGGGACCTTACATGATAGCGGAATTAGACGAAAGTGATGGTTCCTTTGAGCTGTTCAACAGCGAGGTCGCTATAGTTACAAACGCCGATTGGGATCATGTAGACCATTACCCCCATTTTCATTCAGTAATCAATGCTTTTAAAAGATTCCTCCATAATAGAAAAGAACAAGGTTTAGCGGTGGTGTGTGGAGAAGACAAAGGAGTTCAAGTGCTCATGGAGAGTAGCGATTTGGATAACATAGTGACCTATGGGTGGGGTACGTCGTGGGATTGGGGAGCTATAGATGTAGTTCATAAAAGTGGTGGTGGTACAAGTTTTAAGGTTTTACATAAGGGTAAGACGGTTGATACTGTGGAGCTTAGAGTGTCCGGAGATCATAACGTTCTAAACGCCCTTGCAGCATATGTGGTAGGTAGTACATATTCCATACCCCAAGATATTATAAAAGACGCGCTTAACAAATTTAGTGGCGCTAAAAGGCGGTTGCAGCATATGGGGAAGATAGGAGATGTGGATATATTTGATGATTATGGACATCACCCTTCAGAGATCAACGCCACCCTTATGGCGCTCAAAAAAACATTTCCACAGAGAAGAATAACCGCAATCTTTCAGCCACATAGGTACACAAGAACTGCAGCCATGTATAGAGAGTTTGCAGAATCCCTTTCTATAGCCGATAAAGTTTACTTAATGCCCATATATCCAGCAGATGAAACCCCCATTGAAGGCGTAAGTTCTCATCTGATATATTCGGCTGTTGTTGATAACGCTGGGGGCAAGTTCTATCTTTGCTCCAGCTCAGACGAAGTAGTTGACAGGGTTTGTGAAGAAGTCGTAAGTGGAGACGTCATTCTAACCATAGGTGCTGGAGATGTGTTTATGATAGGAGATAAAATAATCAAGATACTGCAGAACAGGGATTTGAGCGCCAATGCAGTGGTTATCGAAGCTTAAAAGAAATCAATCTGATGACTATTACGAGATATATGAGAATGTGTCGTTGTCATCCAAAACTTCTTTCCGATTAGGTGGCCCTGCAAAAGTATATGTATGCCCACGATCGGAAAGGGCTGTCGCCGATATCATGTCTTTTTCTTCCAAAGAGGATGTTCCCCTTTGGGTTTTAGGTGGCGGCACTAATGTTTTGGTTCATGATGATGGCCTACCAGGAATAGTTGTCGGAACTTCCAAACTTAGAGATATAACATGGGAAATACGAGGTTCCGATGTTTATGTTTTTGTATACAGTGGTTTTGCCTTACCAGAATTAGTTGCAATAGCTTTAAAAAATGGATGGAGTGGATTAGAGTTTGCTGCAGGAATACCTGGCACTGTGGGAGGTGCATTGGCAGGTAACGCAGGAGCCAATGGCCGAGCAGTGGGGGATCTGGTAGAGTGGGTGAAGACGGTAGAGAAAAACGGAGAAGTGATTCAATGGGAAAAGAATGATTTAGTGTTCTCATACAGATATTCCAACATATATTCTCCCGATAGAGTTATTTCTCAATCCTGCTTAAAACTAAAGGTTTCTGAGACTAGAAAGGTTATGGATCTTTTCATGGAATATAAGAAACGCAGGAAAATGCAGCCAATGAAAAAAAGGACGGCAGGATGTGTTTTTAAAAACCCTTCTCCAGATATGAGCGCAGGGATGTTGTTGGAACGAGCAGGTTGTAAGGGCTTAAGTAAAGGTGGAGCTTGTGTTTCTAATGTGCATGCGAACTTTATCGAAGTAGAAGGAGATGCCAAGGCTTCGGATGTTTATTCCCTCATAGAATGTTGCAAGGAAAGGGTATATGCGTGTTTTGGAGTTAGCCTGGAGTTGGAAATAAGATTGTTTGGTGGTCCATGGGTGTATGTCGAATAAATGGTTAAAGAAAGCGGCCTTTTTTGCTTTATTATTAGGTACAATAGTTGCATTGGAACAGAACTTTCAAGTTTTGAGACTCAGGAATATAACTATTCCGACCCTTGAGGTTCTTCCGGACTCAATTTTATGGCCTAGAGTCAGCTCAGAAAACATCCGCTACTGGCCTCTCTTCTATTTGGATAAAGATAAGGTGATCAAGGATATAGAGGAAAACATACCAGTTACAGTTACTATCGAATGTACAGGTTGGGGTAGCTTCTCTTTTATGGCGCGACCTCTTAAACCCAAATTTATGGTTTTTTGGCGAGGTAGCGAGTGGTTTGTTGCAGATGGAGGCTTGATGTGGTCTGTGTACCACCCGATGAACGGGGTGATACAGGCACAAAAGCCGGAAGAAAACATGATAGTGATATGGTCGGACGCCTTGGGAAGGGACAGTGTGAAGCATGAAATGGCTCCAGAAGAAATAATAAGTTCACCTATCCCTTTAAGTAAGCTAGAATATTGGAAAAAGCTATTAGAAGATAGTGGGTTTTATGAAAACACTAAATCCATATCTGTATTTCCCGAAGGAGAGGAAATTTACGTAGAGGTGCTTATGCGATTAGGTTCGCAAAGAGTGAAGGTTAAACTACAAGCTTCAGGAGAGAATTGGGGTCTGCTGTTTAAAGCCATCAAAAATATTTTGAAGGATCCAGAAATAAGCGGCTATGATGTGTTTATTGATACGACATATGAGGGTAAAATTCTTGTAAAGAAAGAACGCAAATCTACCGGAGTTTGGTAATTCCTCAAGAAGGAGGAGCTTCTCCTATGAAGAAGAAAGAAAAACATAAGGAAATTATAGCAGGAGTTGACATAGGTACTAAAGCTATAAAGTTGATCGTGGCGGAGAAAAGAGATAGGGATATATATGTTTTGGATCTAAGAAAAACCCCTTCCAAAGGGGTGAGCAAGGGAAAGGTAACGGATCCACCTTCTGTAGTGGAAGCAATAAGAAGCATTTTGGATGAGACAGAGAGAAATCTTGGTTTCCCTATAGAAAGCGCCTACGTTATTTATGGGGGTACATCCATTAAGGTACATGATAAGAAAGCTGAGGTAACTCTTGAGGAAAAAAGGAGAAAAATCGTCTTTTCCGATGTTAAGGAAGCGGTAAGTTCAGTCTTGGAGGATTTTGGAGATGTCAGCAATATAATCCACGTCATCCCTGTAAATTATGGAGTGGACGATGAGTGGGGAATAGAAAAGCCCGTGGGGAAAGACGGTTCTCTGTTGAAGTCTGAGTTATTGGTTGTTGAGGGAAATAAGGAAGAGATAACGTTGGCATCAAGTTGTGCAGAGAAAGCAGGACTTAAGATAAAAGGGTTACTCCATAAAGCCGCAATCTCCCCTTTGGGTTGTTTTTCATCTAAACCCGGCGAAATAGTGCTTTACCTGGATATAGGAGCAGGTACAACTACTGCTAGTTTATTTAAAGGTAATAGAGTTCTCTGGTTGGGTGCTTACCCAATAGGAGGCAACCACATAACATCAGATTTGTCGTACGTTTTAGGCATACCCCTTGAAAAAGCTGAAGCATTGAAAAAAATAGTTTCCTTGATTGAACCAGAGGAGAATTTGGATGACGAACTAGAATTTGATTTAGATGGTGAAAGAGCTGTGTGTAGAGTTGGAGATGTGCTGGAGATAATAAAAACACGGCTAGAAGAATTGTTTGTAGATTTGATATTGAAGGACTTGAAAACCAGGATGCCTATGGACTCCCTTTCGTCTTCTTCTTTGTCCAGGATAGTGCTCTCCGGTGGTGTAAGCAAAACGGAAGGTCTTAAAGTGTTTCTGAAGGATATTTGTGGTGTGCCGGTGGAAATGGGGGTTCCTTCTTCAAACTTCATGGAGAATTGGAGAGAGCCGGAAAACGTTTCATTGGCCGGATTGATAAATTATATTGTTGCTCAGGAAACACGCCCTTATACCATTTTAGATAATTGTCTAAGTGGTTCATCTTTGACTTTTGGCGAGGAGGATACGGTTTTTAGTTCACAAGTGGCAGAAAAAGTTAGAAAAGCAAAACAAAAGAGGCTGAAAGGGCAACAGATAAAGAAGGTAATCGATACTTTCAAGAGGACCATTAAAGAGCTTTTTTAAGCTTGGGGGGATATACATATGACGGAATTATTCGAGATTGAGAGTTCGGAGAGGCATGTAAGGGAAGTTATAAAAGTTGTGGGTGTAGGAGGCGGAGGAGGCAATGCGCTGAACCATATAGTTCGAAGTGGAGTCAGAGGTGTAGAGTTTATAGCGGCCAATACAGACATTGCTCATCTAGGGTTATCCGAAGCAGACCAAAAGATAGTTTTGGGAAGGGACTTAACGAAAGGTTTAGGCGCAGGTGCTGATCCAGGAATAGGGCTCAAAGCAGCGGAGGAGTCCGCTGAGGAGCTTAGAGAGTCTTTGAGTGGTGCCGACATGATTTTTCTAACGGCTGGTATGGGAGGCGGCACTGGTACTGGTGCGTCACCTGTAATAGCCAGAATCGCCAAAGAGACAGGAGCTCTGGTAGTGGCAGTGGTAACAAAACCTTTTACATTTGAAGGACGAAGAAGAATAGCTCAGGCAGAAGAAGGAATAAAAAGTTTAAAAGAAGAGGTTGACGCTTTAATCATCATACCCAATGACAAACTACTAGAGATAACTGACAGGCGCACTAGCTTGTCTGAAGCCTTTAAACTGGCAGATGAGGTTTTGCGTCAAGCTGTGCAGGGTGTGACGGATTTGATATTGCGTCCTGGCTTCATAAACGTTGATTTTGCGGACGTTAGAGCAGTAATGAAGGATGCAGGTACGGCTATTATGGGAATTGGGCACGGTGATGGAGAGGATAGGGCCATTATAGCTGCTCAAGCGGCCATAAACAGCCCGCTGATGGATGTGCCCATTGGCGGAGCCAGCGGAATTCTTTTCAATGTAACAGGCAACGATAACGTGGGTATACACGAGATTCAGGAAGCTGCCAGAATAATAACAGAGGCGGCAGATCCAGATGCCACTATAATATGGGGACACGTCATGGATCCGGATATTGATGAGGACAAGATCGTCATAACCGTAATTGCCACCGGGTTCCCTGACAATCCGGGCAAACTCAAGACGTTGAGAGCCGGGCAAAGAGCCCTTGGTATAGACTTGATAGAGTCGGAGATAAAGTTGGCTAATGAAAAGGAAACTGCAGGAGTTAGCGGTGGCTTGTTCGAGAGCGAATTGGACATTCCTCCTATCATAAGAAAAAAGAGAAAAGGCTAAAAAACTTTTAACTGTTTTGGAGGTTGATGATCAATAAAGGAAAGAGATAGTTTATGAAGAAGACGCCCCATAGAAAAAAGGAGATTTCAACAAAAGAGCTTTTAAGAGACGAAATATGGATGGATGACCTCAACGAGGGCGGCGATCCGTTGTGGGCTATGGCTTATCCTGCCAGTTACGCTGTAGGTATGTCTAATTTGGGTTTTCAATATGTATGTGCTTACCTAAAAGAGCATGGAGTAGCTGTAGAACGCTTTTTTGATGATAACGAGCAAGAACGTTCTCTAGAAAGTGGTCGCCTTGCGGGGAATTTCCCGATTATTACTTTTTCTGTCATGTATGAGCCTGATGTAAAGAAAATATTGCAAATGCTTAAAAGATGGGGCATATCGCCTCTCTGGAGGGAGCGGCAGAACAACCTAGAGCCGATAATTGGAGTGGGGGGCGGTTTGTCAGTCATAAACCCCTTGATATTTTCTCATATTGCTGATTTTGTGGTTTTAGGTGATGGAGAAGATGTGATCCCTTATTTGGTAAATGCTGTCCGTCGCTACTCTCAAAAAGGAAACAGAAGAATTTTTTGGGAGTCTATAGCCGAACACCCTTCCTTATTTGTTCCTCCTTTGCACCTTGAGATGTTGCAGAGAGAAGAAATTATTTCGCGTAAAAAATCTTTTTGTATGGACTTATCCAAAGCCAGGGGGCATGCCTTATGGGTGTCCCCTAACACTGTATTTCCTGATACTCTCCTGATAGAAACCCAGAGAGGTTGTTTCAGGAGATGTCCATATTGTACTATCCCGTCGTGTTTTGGAAAACCCAGGTTTAGGAAACCAGAAGGAGTGATAAACGACGTAAGAGGCGCCTATACGCGCGGCATTAAAAGGTTGGGGATCGTGGCGCCGGAGTCGGGAGATTACCCTTGGTTAGAAGAGGTTTTGAAGGAGATACGAAAGAACAACCTAGAAGTTTCTTTTGCCTCGCTGAGGATAGATAATATAAACGATATGTTGTTGGATACGCTGGTGGAGGGGGGGCAAAGGCAAATAACGATAGCGCCGGAAACGGGCGACCAAACCTTTAGATCTTCTTGTGGAAAACATTTCACAAACGAGCAGATTCTTTCTGTTTTACAAAAAGCCAAGGGAAAGGGTCTAAAAAAGGTTAAAATGTATTTTATGTTGGGATTGCCGGAAGAGGAAGACAGACACATACTTGCGACTGCCGACTTAATTGCAGAGGTTCGGGAAAAAACAGGCATGAATGTGGTGGCTTCTGTAGGATTGTTCGTTCCTAAGCCTCAAACTCCATGGTCTGGGATGTCTTTCTCCCATGCTGAATATAAAAGAAAAGTGACGTTACTTAGAGGAGCCATTGGGAATATCAAGGGGGTTGAAATGAGAGTCCAGAGTGTGAGGGAGGCAAGAGATGAGTATAGGATCACTTGGACGAACGTGGATAATTTCTTGGACTATTTTGTCACGAATACTGCTCCAGTTAGAGAAAAAACTGTAGCGCACCTTGAAGCCCTTGGCTTTTAATATGGGTTTTAGAGATGTAGATAAAACATTTTTTAGGATAGAGGTGAGCTGTGATGAACATCAGGAGAGGGAGAAGCTTTAAGAAAAAGAAACCCTTTTTTTCGTTTGGGTATTTTTTACTTCCAGTTTTAGGATTGCTTGCTTTGGGGTTCTTAATCCTAGGGGTAAGGTTGCTATTTTTCCAGCCAAGCAACGAATATGAAATTATAGATGATGTTAGTGATTCACCAGTCATTGTAGAGCAGCCTAGAGAGGATTATCCGGCGCCTGAAACCCAAGATAATACAGGAAACGAAGAAGAGAAAGTAATTACTGCAGTTCCTGTCAAAGTTTCAAATTATAAGGATACCGAGGACACAGGTTCCATGACAGCGCCGAAGGTTTCGGAAGAGGCTGCAAATAAGCAGGAAAATATAGTTAAGAGCACTCCCACTAATAGTGAGGAAAAGGCTAAAATTGCAGATACTTCCATTCATGAACAAAGACCTTTTTGGAGCGTGCAAGTGGGTGCATTTACTGTGAGGGATTCTGCCGACAAGCTTGCAGCAGAATTACAAAAATCAGGTTATGATGTCTTTGTCGTTTCTGCAGAAGTAGGAGGCAAGAAATATTACAGGGTAAGAGTTAAAGCAGGTAAGACAAAGCAGGAAGCTCAAAAGATTGCAGGAAAGCTTTCTTCTGAAGGATATCCGACTTTCATAGCCTATGAAAAGTGATGTGAGGGATTTGTTTAAATGAGCGGTTTTGTTAAAGAAGTTCTACCAAGGGAGGAAGCACTAAATTTCGTTAGTGAAATTTTAAGTTTCCCTTGGGATGTCAATACCTATAAATTGGACCTTCTCTCGGCAGTAGGCAAAAGGTTGGCTGAAGATATATATGCAAACGAGGATTATCCACCTTTCTCCAGGAGCACGAGGGACGGATATGCTGTAAGAGCAGAAGATACGTTGGGATCGTCTCAGGGGTATCCGTCCTTTTTGACGGTGGTGGGAGAGATACCCATGGGGGCGGTGCCAAATATAAAAGTCAGCGAAGGAGAAGCTGCTCTTGTGTACACTGGTGGAGCCATACCTGAGGGAGCAGATGCTGTAGTAATGGTCGAACATACTTCAGTGTTGCAGAATACCCTGGAGGTAAGGAAGTCGGTTCAACGTGGGGAAAATATCATATGCAAAGGAGAGGATGTGGCAAAAGGAAAACTTTTGCTAAAGAAAAACTCCATCTTTGACTTCAGGAGTGCCAGTCTCCTGTCAGGGCTTGGTATAAGCAAAATCAACATCTTAGATCTTTCTGTGGGAGTAGTAAGCACGGGGGATGAGGTTGTACCCGAGGATACCCCTTTTGTTGAGCCAGGTAAAATAAGAGACAGTAATTCCACCATGATAGGAGCGTTGCTCAAGAGAGAGGGCTATCAGGTTCGAAAGTATGGTATTGCATTAGATGATTTAGAAGATCTAATGAAGTTGACAAATAAAGCTATGGATGAGAACGACGTGGTGATTTTAAGTGGGGGTTCCTCTGTCAGCTCAAGGGATTTTACGATAGATGTAATGAACAATATAGGCGAGCCGGGGTTGGTCCTTAGAGGCCTTAACATTTCGCCTGGCAAACCTACATTAGTAGGTGGCAACAAAAACAACCGTAAACTTCTAATAGGGTTGCCTGGTCATCCTTTATCGTGCTCTGTAGTTATGCTGACTTTTGTTTTGTCTTTGCTCGCTTCCATGATAGGAGCAGAAAAAGACACCTTGTGGCAGAAAAAAATTTTTATACCAGCAGGTAAAGATATATACGGTAGAAGTGGAGTTGAAGAATTTATCCCAGCTGTGTTGAACGGGGAGACAGTGTACCCCTCCATGGCTAAATCTGGTTTTATATCTGCCTTGAGGAGCGCAGATGGCTTAGTTAGACTCCCTGAGAATCGGGAGACTGTGAGGAAAGGTGAACCAGTGGAGGTGTGGCTTTGGTAGCAAAATACAAAGAACACATTAGTCTCAAAGAGGTTGCTTCTATATTGAAGGAAAACCTTACGCCGTTAAGCAAGAGGGTGAGACTTTCGACCACTGACACTAACTCGTCTTTGGTAGGAAAAGTCTTGATGGAGGATGTATATGCAGAGCGCAATATTCCTCATTATCCAGCCTCTGCTGTGGATGGTTACGCCATATGTTCAAGCGACACAAGCTATGCAAACCCAGCAAGTCCGGTCGAAATACCAGAAGGCAAGTTTTTATGGGTTAACACTGGAGCTTTTGTTCCAGAGCGCTTTGATGCCGTGGTTATGGTTGAAGATACATCGGTGGAAGGTGACTCCTTGTACGTTTTCAATGCTGTATCTAAAGGGGCCAATATACGTCCGATAGGTGAGGATGTTTCAAAGGGCAGGATTATAGGACGCAAGGGAGAATTATTGACTCCCTTTCATAAAGCCCTCTTTGCTGCGGCAGGGGTTGAAGAGGTGGAAGTAAGGGCACCTATCAAGACTTGCTTCATACCTACAGGTAACGAAATAGTCGATATAAGAGAAACTAATACAAAGCAACTTGCCCCTGGCAAGGTTCCGGAGACCAACTCATTGCTCTTGTCTGAGTTGTTTCAAACTTGGGGATTTCACCTTGATGTCCTGCCATTGATCCCGGATGATCCTGAGCTACTGAAAGGTTCCATAAAACAAGCCGTTGAGGAGTACGATCTGGTTCTTGTAGGAGCTGGCACTGCCAAGGGGAAAAGAGACTACAGTGCGGAAGTTCTCGCTGAACAGGGCAAGATGTTGTTCCGATGGTTGAGAATGAAGCCAGGAAGACCAGTTATGATGGCAGTTGTAAAAGACAAGCCGGTAATTGCACTGCCTGGTTTTCCTGTTTCCACGTTAGTAGCTTCATGGACGGTCGTTTTCCCAACGCTTCAGATTTTGAAGAGGGGCGACATCAGCGAAAGCTATTTGTCAGAGGCTGTAAAAACAGCTAAACAGGTTAAAACAGAGCTAGCGGAGCACTATTCTACTAGGCAGGGAATTTCAGAGTGGCTGAGAGTACAGTGCGGAGAAGTGAACGGGAAAACATACAGCTGGGTTACCTCATCGGGAGCGAGCTCGATGATGCCTTTGACGGAGGCAGACGGATTTTCCTTGGTGGGGGAAGAGGTTTTAGAGCTTCCTAAAGGCAGCAGTATAGAGGTTTGGGTGGTCAAAGAAAATGATTGGATTAATAGAGCTGTTTACCAGGGATCCAATGATCCAGGGATAGAACATTTAGTTGGTTACGTTAGAGATAGAGGTGGAGACTTGATAATTAGATCGGTGGGCAGCTTAGGGGGAGTTACTGCACTTGCCAGGGGAGAGTGCCATATGGCAGCTTGCCATTTGCTTGACCCCAAGACCGGGGAATATAACACTTCATACATTAAAAGGTTCGATATAAATGACGAATGGGACCGGATTTTGTTGTACAGAAGACTTCAGGGTCTCATCGTTAAAAAAGGTAATCCAAAACGTATAGTCGATGTAGCAGATTTGACCAGAGAGGACGTCGTCGTAGTTAATAGGCAGCCAGGCTCCGGGACGAGAGTGCTATTAGATTATTTGCTTAGTCAAACAGAGATCGACCCCAAACAGATAAGAGGTTATGACAATATAGCTGTTACCCATTTCGATGCTGCCTCAAAGGTAGCTTATGGAAATGCTGATGTCGTTGTGGGTATCAAAGCAGTTGCAGATGCACTGGATTTAGATTTTATACCGTTAGTAGAGGAACCTTTTGAGGTCATTATCCCTAGGGCCTTTCTAGATCATCCTGGAGTAAAAGCTTTTCGGGACGCAATAACAGATAAGGTTTGGAAAGAAACCATAATAAAGCTCGGAGGATATAAACTGGAACAATGAATGATTCTTACGGCAGAGAGTTAAACTATTTGAGGGTTTCGGTGACCGATCGATGTAATTTTAGATGTTTATATTGTATGCCTGAAGAAGGGGTGCATTTTATACCTCATGAGAACATAGTGACTTATGAGGATATAGACTTCCTTTTAGGCGTCTTAATTCCAATGGGGATAAGAAAGGTCCGATTTACCGGGGGGGAACCTCTTGTGAGGAGAGGTTTCTTGGGTTTTCTGAAGGATTTGAAACGAAACAGACCTCAACTTAAGATAGCCCTTACCACCAATGGATCTTTAGTGAGATTATTTGCGGAAGAGCTTGGTGCTGTGGGACTATCGGGGCTAAACGTTAGCCTGGACACCATTGATAAAGAGAAGTTTAAAACTGTGACTAGGACCGATGAATTCGAAAATGTTATGGAGGGTATAGATATAATAGGTAAAAAGCTCAACATTCCTCTAAAGATAAATACGGTGGCTATAAAAGGTTTTAATGATGACGAAATAGAGAATTTGATTGATTTTGCGAGAGAGAAAAATGCAGTTATACGATTCATAGAATTTATGCCTTTGGATTGTAGCGTTTGGTCCAAAGATAATTTCCTCTCAGCAGACGACATATTGGCTTGTCTACCAGGTGGAGCAGGAACTTGGGAAAAGGAAGATGTGTCTGCAAGTCATGGCACGGATGGCCCAGCTGTTTATTACAGGAACGTACACACTAACCAGCGAGTAGGTATCATAGCAGCTGTTTCTAGCCATTTTTGTGACAAATGTAATAGGCTCAGGGTAACTGCAAATGGGGAGTTGAGGACCTGCCTGTTTGCAGAAAAGGGGCAGGATATATTGCCTTTACTGCGAGCCAGAAACGAAGAGGCATTGAGGGAAGCTGTAATCTCTTCTGTTCGCATGAAACCGAAGGGATGGCAGTTTTTGCCCGAGACACAGAAGCACATGTGGCAAATAGGAGGTTAAACAAAAAACATGGGGAAAAATGGGTTAACTCATTTAGATTCAAACGATAGGCCACAAATGGTGGACGTGAGCAAGAAAGAAGAAACTCTTAGAGAAGCCGTAGCAGAAGGGAGAGTCGTGCTTCCTCAGCGGATTTTAGAAGTAATAAGAGAGGGCAAGACCAAAAAGGGTAACGTGTTATTGATAGCAGAAACAGCGGGGATAATGGCTTGTAAGAAGACCCCTGAACTAATCCCCTTATGCCACTCCATAAGATTGGATAGTGCTTCCGTAACTTGTGATCTTGACGAATCCAATTCTTGTGTAGTTGTTCGATGCAAGGTGGTAGCAAAAGAGGTAACAGGGGTAGAGATGGAAGCCCTGACAGGGGTTTCCGTCGCAGCTTTGACAATATACGATATGTGCAAAGGCATAGATAAAGGTATGCGAATAGAGGGTATACGCCTTTTGAAAAAAAGTGGTGGCAAGTCCGGTATATATTGTGTGGAGGGAACAGAATGAAAAAGAAGATTTTAGGTCTATCCTTTTCCAGTGATAAATCTTCGTTACCTATGGTCTTGATTCACACTCAAAAGAGCGGAGGGACCTTAGTAAATGGGAAAAAGGCTAAAATAGTAGTCGCACCGCCACAGCACAAGTTGCATGAAGCTTGCAAGGAGAACTCTTTAGTAATAAAGTTGCCCGATAACGTTTTTCCACTGAGGGAGAATGATTTTATCTCGTTTAATAAAGGCGGAGTGCTGTTGAGAGTTTCTGAGGGCAATGGAACATGCTGTGTTTGTGAAGTAGCCAAAGAAGGCTTTTTGCTTGTTTCAGAGTCGTTCGAGAAGTGGGAGCCAGTTAATGTTGCTGTTCTTACTGTGAGCGACAAAGGGAGTCGAGGCGAGAGAGAAGATACCTCTGGCCCTGCCCTTGGAGAGGCCGTGGTGGATATAGGGGGAATACTCCAAGATAGAGCAATCGTTCCTGACGAACCGAAAGATATATTGAAAGTTTTGCGTTCTTGGATAAGTCGTGGATATGAATTGATTTTGATTACCGGTGGAACAGGTCTGTCTCCTCGGGATGTAACCCCCGAGAGTCTTGCAGATCTGGAGGGAAAAGATGTACCTGGGATAGGGGAGTACATGAGATGGAGGACTTCCTACTATACTCTTAGATCGATACTTTCCAGGTGCATGGCGAAGGTTGTTGAAAGAAGCTTGATTATTGCCTTGCCGGGAAGCAGGAAAGCCGCCTTGGAATGTTTTTTTGCAGTGTCACCAGTAATAAGACATGCCATAGAGATCGTAACTGGCAAGGCTACAGAGTGCGCACATAATCATAAGTAGTATTAAGAAGTAAAGGGAGATTGAAAAAAGGAGCATGCATACAAAGAAAGTCCAAAAGTGTATTATTATTACCGGAATGTCAGGGGGAGGCAAATCTACCGTCCTTCACCTGCTAGAGGATAATGGGATGTACGCCATTGATAATATCCCTCCTAGTTTATTGCCTCAGCTAATGATGGTACTGTCCAAACACGAAGCCGCCATTAAAAACGGAGTTGTAGCTGTGATAGACATAAGAGGAGACAACCTCTTAGGGGACTTGTTTCACGCTATAGAATTTTTGAGAAAAGAGGGAACGGATGTCACGCTTCTTTTTCTTGAAGCTTCTGACGAGGTCCTTTTGAGAAGATATGAGATGACAAGGAGAAAACATCCTTTAGGGGAGAACAGTTCGATTCTAGATGCAATAAGGAGAGAACGCAAAAAAATAACTCCCATATTAGAAAATGCGGATGTCATATTAGATACCTCGAACCTAAAGCTTACTGAATTGAAAGAGAAGCTATTCGAGTGTTTATCCATTGAAAAGGAACCCTTTAAAATTCTGCTGTATTCCTTTGGATTTAAATACGGAGTTCCTTTGGATTGTGATTTCCTTTTTGATGTTCGTTTTCTCCCAAACCCTTATTACGATGAATATCTCAGACCCCTTTCTGGTAAAGATGAGAGAGTGAAATCCTTTCTTATAGCGTTTAAGGAAGTAGAAGAATTTTTAGAATACATGATTTCAATGTTGGAGTATGTATTGCCTTTGTATAGAAACACATGTAAACAACAAATAAATATGGCTGTAGGATGCACAGGGGGACGCCACCGCTCGGTAGCGGTTGTGGATTGGCTTTTTGAGCACTTCAGCAAAAGCTACGAAGGTATAATGGTGCATCATAGAGATATTGAAAAAGAGCAGGAGAGTTGGGGATGAACTGGTGGACTGCGTTTACTCTTGGGCTTTTGGCTGGTGGAGTCTTAACGTTTATTTTTTTCCTCGTGTTCAGGGAAGAACAACAAGAAGAACATAAAAAATCTACTTCACCCATGGCGCGATCAAGGGAACGCTCCATAATGAGCAAAGCCATAAATTTGAGGCTTGCCCAAGGACCACGTATCGTAGCGATAGGAGGGGGAACAGGACTTTCTACGTTGTTAAGCGGTCTTAAGGCATACACCAAAAATATCACAGCCGTTGTTACTGTTACCGATGAAGGTGGTAGCTCAGGAAGACTAAGATACGAGTGGGGCATGCTACCGCCAGGAGATATAAGGAACTGCTTGGTAGCCCTCGCGGAGAACCATGACTCTATTCATAAAATTCTTAATTTTCGTTTTGATCGAGGAGATCTAGCGGGTCACAGCCTGGGAAATCTCATCTTGCTGGCTGTTACAGAGATGACCGGAGATTTTCGTCTGGCTGTAGAAGAACTTAATAATTTGTTGGCTATGAGGGGACAAGTTCTTCCTGTTACAACTGAAGCCGTATCTATAGTGGGACAAACGGAAGAAGGGGAAATTCTTCGGGGAGAGTTGGAGATAGCTAAAAAAGGATCCCGATTAAAGTCCATATGGATAGAACCTAGAGGGGCAAAGGCTGCAAAGGGAGTGTTAGAAGCAATAGACAACGCAGATTTGGTGGTGTTAGGTCCTGGGAGCTTATTTACAAGTGTGCTTCCCAATATCCTCATAGATGATGTGGCACTGAAATTGCGATCGGAGGAGACAGCACCTAAAGTGTATGTAGCGAATTTGATGACCCAGCCTGGCGAAACTGAAGACCTTAGCATATTAGATCATTTGAAATGGGTGGAGAAAACTTTAGGCATTTTACCTGAATATATAGTCGTTAATGAAGGAGAAATGCCCAAAAATCACCTAGAGAGGTACAAGAAGCAGGGCTCAAAGCCTCTTTACATGGACAGATTTCAACTAAACCAAATTAGGCGTATGGGGACTAAAGTCATCATGGGAGATTTTGTTCATGTGTCTGAAGAAGGAACGATAAGACATCATCCTCAGAAGTTGGCTGAGACTATCATAAAAGTAGCACGAGAGATACGAGAGGGGTAAACATGGAAAAAATAAAGGATATTTTGTGGGATGAATGGATTCAGAGACCCACTACACGGGAGGATGCTACGGAAGAAATAAAAGGAATAGTTTCCGGGATGACCTGCAAGCCCGATGGGCGGAATGTAATATGTCAAAGTGGCAGATTGTGGGTCTTTGGAAGATTGAGAAAAATATGGAATTTATCCGATTGGGCTAAAGTGGTGGATCTTTCTTCGATATTAGTAATACCTAGGGATTTTAAAGGGAAAGTGTTGTTAAGGTTTCCTCCTGTTTTGTTCAAAAAAATTACAGGATTAGGAGATTCAAATCCAACGTGGTCGTGGATAAGTGGTTTTTTGGGAGTATGTGCATCCTTTTATCTTCCCAGAACGGGATATTATTTGGTTTTTAGGGGGCATCAGGGAAAAGGTTCTGATAGTCTCAATATGTTGTACCGCTTTCTTCTGAAACAAGGTTTTCCTGTTAAGATGCGGCACAAATCAGATGTTAGTGAGGTCATAATAAGAGATCAACAAAGCATCGTGGCATTGTTGGTGAAGACAAATCTACATAGAACATCTTTGGAACTGGAGCAGAAAGCCCTTTTACGGGCTCTTAGAGATACAGCAAATAAAATAGTCAACTGTGACGCTGCTAACATACGGAAGAGCTTGGAGGCGGCGCAAAGACAAATAGAAATAGCAAACGAGATCCTGGCCATGAAAAAGTACATCAAAGTACCAGAGTCGTATATTGATTTAGCTGAAAAGAGGATAGCCAATCCTACCGCTACATTGAAAGAATTGGGTCTACTTTTGGAGAGACCTGTGAGCAAAAGTACGATAGAATATAGGTGGAAGAAAATGGAGGAAATGTTAGGGACAGGGCCCAAAAAGATTGCGAAGGGGGATGGTCAAAATGTACTTCGGTAAAGCGGACGTAAATACCTTTGAAAGAGGCTCCAGCAGAGAATTTTTATTATCAAATGGAAAGGGTGGATATGCTTTTTCTACTGTAATAGGGGCTAATACCAGAAACGAACATGGATTACTAGTGGTATCTGGAGAGAAGTCCTGTGTTCCCACGGTGTATGTCAGTAAAGTAGAGGAAACCCTTTTCGCCAGGAATAAAAAGTATCAGCTTTCTACAAATCAGTATAAAGATACGGTGTACCCTGATGGTTATAGATATATACAAGAATACGAAGAAGACCCCCTTCCTACTACCTTGTTTGTCATTTACAACATAATGTTGAAAAAGACCGTATTCATGCCAAAAGGACTTCCCTGTACTGTGATTAAGTATGAACTGCTAACTAGTCAAGATCGGTTGCAGCTTGAAATTAGACCGTTATGTGCTCACAGAGAAATAGGCCTTACCTGCGATAATGTGTCTTTCGAGGCCGATATTGCAAAGCAAGTCCTGTCTGTAAGCGGCAATGGGTGTCAAAGCCATATATACGCCACTAGAGGTGAGTGGACTTATAAACCATTGATGTTTGAAAACCTTATGTACACTAGGAGCGAGAGTAGTATAAACGGTAAAAATATGGAAAATCTTTGGTCCCCAGGGGTTCTTTCTTTTGAGATAGGAGAGGGAGAAGCTGTTTATGTCGCAATAAGTTCAGAGCCGATGCAGCTGGATGAATCGAAGCTGATCAACATGGAAGCAGAGACGATAAAGTGGGTCAAGAACAAAACCAAAAGAGCCCCCACTCAAAATGTGTTGATCGCTTCTGAGTTGATAAAATCTGCTTCCAATTGCATAAAAGAGTTGGAAGACGGAGGGGCCACGGCAATATCTGGTTATCCTTCATTAAGGGAGTTTTCTAGGGATGCCTTCATATCTATCCCGGGTTTGGCTAAAGCTTACGGTGACCCCATAATAGGATTTAAAGTCCTCAGGACCTGGCTTGCGAGAGCCAAAGAATGTGGGTATATCATGCCTTCTGAAATGGATGGTATGAACAAGAAGCCTAAGATAGCAGCTGCCGATTGTGGTCTTTGGTTCATTTACGCTTTTTCGAAATTGATGGATCAAGCTGGAAACATTTCCGCCATGGAATCCTGGTGGGATGACTTAAAGCGATTAGTGGATAAGTATATTGAAGGCATACCTGAATTAGATTTAGTTTGCGACAATGATGGTTTACTCGATATTAAAACTAGAAACCCTGAGAGACATTGGATGAACGGCGTAGTAGACTCTAAGCCTGTAGTCGAAAGAAGAGGCAAGTTGGTGGAGATAAATGCCCTCTGGTATTTCGTTTTGCGGGAAATGGAACGATATTGTGATTTTATGGAGGATGAAAATGCCAAAAAGTACGGGGATTTGGCAGATAGAGTAGCCGAGTCGTTCCCCAGTGTGTTTTGGAAAAAAGAAGGGTATCTAAAAGATTGGGTAGATGGTAACGAAAGTGATGATTCCATCCGCTGCAATCAGATATTGGCTGTATCTCTTCCAATATCTCCGTTGGATCCAGAGAGAGGAAGGTCCGTGGTGGAAACTTGTTGGAGAGAACTGTACACTACTTACGGTTTGAGAACCCTTGATCCCCATGATGATAAATATAAAGGACGGAGCGAGGGGCGACAGGATCAAAAACAAAAAGCTCGTTTTAGAGGTATGGCGTGGCCTTGGTTGTTGGGGCAGTTCATTTCAGCGTTTGTAAAGTTCAATCCTGACAAGAAAAACATAGTGCAGTACTTTATAAAACCCTTCAGAGCTCACTTGAGGAGGGGATGCATAGGAGGCATAGCAGAGAATTTTGACGGCAGCATGCCTTATTTGCCCCATGGGGATGTGGTGTCTATCCTTAGTGTGGGAGAGATTCTTAGGGTAATTTACGAAGATCTGGCGGACCTGTAGATCTTACGTTATAAAAAGGTAGTCAAAGGCGAGCGTTAGCTCGCCTTTAGTATGGTTAAGATATGTTTTATTTAAAAGATAGAAGGAGGCATTCATAGATGAAGGATCGCAAAGTTAGGGTAGCCATTAACGGTTTTGGAAGGATTGGAAGGCTTGCGCTCAGGGCAATGTACGAGTACAGGCAGGACTGGTCTTTTGAGATCGTAGCTACAAACAGTAGGACCGATGCAGAACAAAGAGCGTACTTGTTGAAGTATGATTCGGTTCATAGGCGATTCAAAGGCACCGTTAAAGTTGAAGGAGATTCCCTTGATGTCAATGGTTCGAAGATAGAAGTTTTGAAATACCAAGATATAAGGGATATTCCATGGGGAGACAAAGGAATAGACATCGTAATCGAGTCATCCGGAAAGTATACCGATGCGGATAAGGCAAAAGGGCATATTGAGGCTGGCGCAAAGAAAGTTGTAATAACAGCACCTGCTAAAGGCGATGTTCCCACAATAGTTATGGGGGTAAATGAAAGTATATATGATCCTCAAAAACATTCCATCGTCTCCAATGCCTCTTGTACTACCAATTGTTTGGCGCCTGTAGTAAAAGTGCTACATGAACGTTTTGGTATAAAACAGGGGCTTATGACAACTACTCATGCTTATACGAACGACCAAAAGACCCTTGATGCCTCTCATAAAAAACTACATAGAGGAAGAGCTGCTGCTCTTTCCATCATACCTACCACAACAGGAGCTGCTAGCGCCATCGGTAAGGTAATACCCGAGTTAAATGGGAAACTTGATGGCATGGCGTTGAGAGTTCCGACTCCAGATGTGTCGGCAGTGGATTTGGTTGCTATATTAAACAAGAGGGTTACTGCCGAGGAGATCAACGAGGCCATGAAAGAGTATGCTGAAGGGGAGCTCAAAGGGATATTGGGTTATGAGACAGAGGATCTAGTATCATCAGATTTCATAGGTGACAGCAGATCATCTATTTTCGCGGCAATGCACACTGTGTGCATTGGTGACATGGCTAAAGTTATAGCCTGGTACGACAATGAGTGGGGTTATGCGTGCAGAGTCTTGGATCTAGTTGAGTACATGGTAAGGAAAGGGCTGTAAAAACATGAAAATAAGGACAGTTACCTCTGAAGCTATAAAAAACAAGAAAGTCTTACTGAGGGTTGATTTCAATGTTCCCATAAAGGATGGAAGGGTCATTGATGATTCAAGAATAAGGGCTCATCTTGAGACCATTCGCTTCTTAAGTTCTAACGGCGCAATAACGGTTCTGGTTTCTCATTTAGGGAGGCCAAAGGGCAAAAGAAACGATGCTTATTCATTAAGACCTATTGCCGCTTATTTTAAAGAGGTCCTTTCAATTGATGTGCAGTTTGTTGATGATTGTGTAGGCGAAGTAGTGAAAAATGCTTTGTCCAATGGGAAGCCACAGGATGTTCTGTTGTTGGAAAATTGCAGATTCCATCCGGAAGAAGAGCTAAATGACGAAAGTTTTGCTGCTCTTTTAGCGGAACCTTTTGATGTGTTTGTAATGGATGCTTTCAGTGCAGCCCACAGGGCCCACGCTACGACAAGAGGGGTAACGAAATTTCTGCCTGCTTACGCTGGTTTTTTGTTGGAGAAAGAGGTAAGCATTTTAGGTAGCGTCAGAGATAATCCAGAGCCTCCTTTGGCTTTGATCCTTGGTGGTTCCAAGGTGACGGACAAAATAGGAGTCATTGAGCACATGGCCAACAAAGCATCGACCATATTGGTTGGAGGAGCCATGGCTTTTCCATTCTTAGTTGCAAAAGGATATTCTGTCGGCAAGTCAAAGTGTGACGAAGAGAATGTCACCTGTGCAAGGCATATACTGAAGGTATTAGAGGATGAAGAAGTTGAAATTATCTTGCCGGTGGATATTGTTGTAGGTGAAAGCATGAATTCCCAACAAGCTTCGGGTGTGGTAAAAGTCGATAACGTCCCCGATAACATGATGGGATTGGACATAGGACCACAAACGGTAAAAGAGTTTTCCAAACATTTGGGAAAAGCCAAATCAATTATCTGGAATGGTCCTTTAGGATTATTTGAAAATCCTGCATTCTCAAGAGGAACGATGGAGATTGGCAAGATTGTAAGTGAAAAAGCAAAAGAGGGAGCTGTCGTAGTAATAGGTGGAGGAGACACGGCAGCTGCAGCTAAGGCTCTTGGTTTTGCTAGTGGAGTCACTCATGTTTCAACCGGTGGGGGGGCTAGCTTGGAGTTTTTGGAAGGTAAAATCCTCCCGGGGATTGAACCTCTTTTGGAGTAAAAATAGCTAAGAGGAAAGAGGGAGATATGGTGGTTCAAAAAAGAAAACCCATTGTGGTGGCTGCTAATTGGAAGATGAACCTCGGTCCTTCTGCAGCCGGAGACTACCTAAAGGATTTCATAGAACTAGTGAAGAAAGACACAAGGTTGATTAGCTCCATAGATAACAAAGAGGTGGAAGTGATATTTTTCCCGCCGTCGGTATCTCTTCCTTGTGTCCATTCCCACCTCGGCACCAACTATTTCATGTTAGGTGCGCAGAATGCTCACTGGCTTCCTAGCGGGGCTTACACTGGTGAAATATCTATCCCAATGTTGAAGGAAGTCGGGGTAACCCATGTGCTTGTGGGCCACAGCGAAAGGCGCTGGCTTTTTCATGAGACTGATGAAGTTATAAGCCTTAAAGTCAAGGCTTGTTTCGAGTTCGGAGTGTCGCCGGTACTGTGTGTAGGTGAAAGGGAAGAGGATCGTTTGGACAATAAAACTGAAGAAGTGATAGAAAAGCAAGTCAGACATGGCCTTTCTTTTTTGAAAGATTTCAATATGAAGATAACAGATGCCCTTTACATAGCCTATGAGCCGGTTTGGGCCATAGGTACAGGGAAAACGGCTTCTCCCAAAGACGCGCAAGAAGCCATTGGGTTTATAAGAGAGCTTATCGGAACTATTTATGGTCGAAACTGTGCAGATGCTGTGAGGATATTGTATGGAGGAAGTGTGAATCCTGAGAATGCAGAGGATTTGATAATGCAAGAAGATATCAATGGCCTTTTAGTTGGTTCTGCTTCCTTAAACCCCAATAAATTTTGTAGAATTCTTTCAAACGTTACCGTTTTGTGATTTTCGTGGTGAATAAGCTTGAGGGGAGGCAGGCTCATTTGTCAAAGAAAATATTGATAATCGGTACAGGAGGAACTATTTCTAGTGTGGATAGCGGGGAAGGGCTGTCTTCAGCCCTTCCTGTTGAAGAAATATTGCGCTTTTGCGAGAGCGAACTCAGTGATTTGGAATATAAAGCAGACGTAATGGACCTTCTCAATATAGATAGCACGCTTATTCAGCCAGAGGATTGGATAAAAATAGCAGAAGAGATAGGCAAGAATTTCTCCGTATACGATGGATTTATCATACTGCATGGAACTGACACTTTGGC
Source organism: Thermovirga lienii (assembly GCF_036847465.1). Classification (NCBI taxonomy): domain Bacteria; kingdom Thermotogati; phylum Synergistota; class Synergistia; order Synergistales; family Thermovirgaceae; genus Thermovirga; species Thermovirga lienii. The sequence goes on from NZ_DAITZW010000001.1 coordinate 144,453, forward strand.
ATATACTGCCTCGATGTTGTCCTTTATGCTTAGAAATCCCACGAAGCCCATCGTTTTAACGGGTTCCATGAAGCCGGCCCCGATTGCAAACAGCGATGCTATACCTAATGTAGCCGATTCTGTTCGATTTGCTGTGAGCGGATGCCCAGGAGTTTATGTAGTTTTCAATCATAAAGTTATAAGGGCTTCAAGGGCAAGCAAAGTTGCTTCGGAGGATATAGATGCCTTTGTTAGCGTGAATGAATCTCCCGTTGCGTTGGTAACTTCTAAATATATCAATTACAGGAAAGATTTTAAGGCAAACATTGAGGGGCCTTTTTCTGTTGACGTACGAATGGATAACCGCGTCTTTGTGCTTAAGATTTTCCCTGGATTGGAACCGTCTATTGTTGAAACTGTTATTGAAAGGGATATTTCAGGGCTGATTGTAGAAAGCTTCGGGGCAGGAGGCCTTCCTTATAGGGGGAGAAATTTATTGGATATCTTATCCAAGGCAGCTGCTCAAATTCCAGTAGTGCTAACATCTCAAGTCCTTTATAACGGAGTTAACCTTCATACATATGAGGTGGGGATAAGGGCGCTTAAAGCAGGTGTTATATCTGCAGAAGATATGTCCAAGGAGGCTGCGGTCACTAAACTTATGTGGGTACTAGGTCACACCAAGAACATCGATGAAATAAGGAGACTTTTCAAGACACCCATCGCAGGCGAGATAAAGCAACATAAGATATATTATAGGACACCACAGAGCTAGCCAACAGTAATATAAAAGACGAAGCCAGTTAGCAAACGCGAATAACTTCAATGGCTTCGTCTTTTCTTATTTTATTTTTTTATTTTTATTTTTATTTTTATTATTGTCGTTATTTATACCTAACCTAAACGGGATCCGAGAAATGATGTATAGGACAACTCGACCAAAGGTTCTCTAGACGATAGAAATCTCGTCCTTGTCTAGAGAATATGTGCACCACTATGATACCAGCATCTATCAAAACCCAATTGGAGGTGCTCTCACCTTCGACTCTATAGGTCATTCCCATCTCTTCCAGTAGGTCCTTTGTGTATTCTACAAGCGTGTCTTTATGGACATCTGAGTTTGCTGTTGCAAGCACAAAGAAATCTGCTAAATAAGATTTCGACGAAAGATCAATAACCACTAAGTCTTCTCCCTGCTTATCAATGAGAGTACTCACAATCCTTGAAACTTCGCTGTTTTCTGTAATACTCATGTAATCCCTCCTTTGGGCTTTATGGAACTGCTCTAATCTAACTTTCTAACTTCTTCAATATCCTTTCGTAGTCGTGACCTAGAATCAACGTAATGGTTTTTACATCCGAGTTTTTGAAGATCATTTCTTCTTTTAGCCCTATGGTTGTGAAAAACGTAACCACCAAGTTTATGTCCTCATCTGCAAAATCTTTAGGAATCCTGACCGTAGTGTATTTATAGTCGAAATGCTTAGCATTTCCAGAGTAAGAGATTTCGGCTAAGCCTTTGCTTTGCATTAGATAGGCGAAGCGCTGCGCTAGTCTTGGCTTCCCATCACCGTTCAAGATTACTAAAGGCCACTTCAATTGGATAGTATTTTCAGCCTTTGCTGTTTCTTCTTTTGTGTTTCCATCGTTTTCTATTATTTTCGGTTTTGTCGGGGTACTGGCCAGAAACTCTGCTGCAGCAGCCAGGTCAGGTATCCAATAACTAACCTTTTCAATATAAGCAGGTCTTCCAGGCAACGTCGCTATAGCCACGTTTTCTCGAGGTATGTCTTTCAGGTAAGATGCAAGCTGAAGAGCCTGACTCATGGATATGTTAGTGTCGATCAAGCGCAAACCTTCCTTGATTAGGCTTGGTATCTTCGTGAGGATCTCTGGTTGTTTCAGCTTCTCAAATACGGCATTATAAAATTTCTTTTGTCGTTCTATTCTACCAATATCACCATACGCATCGTTTCTGAAACGTACATATCCCAGGGCTGTTTTTCCATCTAGATGTTGCATGCCTTTGGGTATGTCAATGTGAAGGTTTCCTGCCCTATCATGATATTTCAAATGTTTCGACACATATATGTCTACTCCACCTATCAGGTCGACCAGCTTGGGGAAACTATCGTAATTAACTACTACATAATAATGGATGGGAATTGCAAGAAGGTTTACTATACTTTTTTCCAAAAGCTCTATACCTCCATAGGCGTAGGCATGATTTATCTTCTGCCATCCTTTACCCGGGATCTGTGCCCTGGTATCCCTAGGTATGGTAAGAACTTTTATTACCTTTTTATCTATGTCCAATGAAGCGATAGCTATTGTGTCAGATCTGTTGCGTTTTTCTCCAGGGACTTTATCAGTCCCTACTATCAAAACGTTTACCGTTCCTGTTTTTTTGTCATATACTATGTTTTCCTTTATGTTTTCCGAGTTGGGATTCAAAAGAGGTATGACTTTAAATGCTGTCCCTGCAACAAGAGCAAAAATAGCTAACATGGATATTACAAGTATTTCTTTTTTAAAAAACACCTATTGATCACCATCCGTTTCTATTGTAAAGGGAGTTCTTATAAATATAGTGCTCCACGGGCCAAGGGACCAGATATCTAATGCTTTTGCCTTCAGAAACCCTTTTGCGAATCTCCGTGCTGGAAATGGCCAAAAGAGGAATTTCCAAAGGAATAATGCTGCTTTTTATCTCTTCTGGTAGTTCTTGCAGTTTGCTTTTATTGTAGCCGGGTCGGCTTACTGCTACTATATTACAAGTTTTGGCTATTTCAAAAGGTTCTTTCCAACTCATTATATCCAAGACAGCGTCAAGACCAGTAATGAAATAGAAGGAGACACTGTTCGGAGGAAACCAGTGGTGCATTTCTCTCAGAGTATCTATGGTATGGCTAGGTGTCCCTCTGTCTATTTCAACCCTCGACAACCGGAAATGGGGGTTGTCTAAAGTAGCGAGCATGGTCATTGTATACCTATGTTCGGAGGAAGAGATGTTCCTACCCCTCTTGTGGAAAGAATCTCCTGTTGGTACAAATATGACTTCGGCAAGGCCTAAAGAAAAATAAGCTTCTTCAGCCGCTACTAAATGACCAAAGTGGATCGGGTCAAAGGTCCCACCCATTATCCCTATTTTCCTTTTGGTAAGCCCCTCCCCCCTCAGAGGTGCCATCTCGTTTTTCCTCCTTAGTTTCAAGTTTTTAGTTTTATGTATCGGTTATTCAATATCCGTATCTGTATCAGGGATGTATTCAAACTCTAAGTTTCCAATTATTACTGAATCTCCTTCCTTTATGCCTGCTTTTTTAAGGAGTTCCTCAATCTCATAGCTTTTCAACAACCTCTGTAGCCGGTCAATAGAGCCTTCTATGTCATAATTGTACATTTGTACTTTCTTTTCCAAAAACGGTTGTTTGACCCTGAATATTTTACCCCTACTCGTCTTTTCTACAACTATTTCTGGGGGAATGGTTTTTTCGTACTCCTTATCTACATGCACTTCGTATGTCTTGGGCTCTCTCTTGGGTAGAGATTCTTTTCTGCAAATTTGGGATATAGAGGCCATCAATTCTTCGATATTGTCTCCATGTAACGCACTTACTGTAAAGACTTTAATGCCTTTTTTCATAAAGAACTCCGTAGTAGATTCAACAGCTTGCTTTAAATCACTGTCGGAGCTTGCCAGATCTATTTTGTTTATAATTATCAAATGAGGCAATTCCAAGAGGGCTCGATTGTAATGTTCAAACTCTTTTTTCAAGGTTTGCCACTGTTTTATCAAAGAGTATCCTTCTTTTTCTCTTCCCAAATCCAGGACAAAAAGCAGCATCCTCGTTCTTTCAATATGTCTTAAAAAGGCGTGCCCTAGACCCTTGTTCATATGAGCTCCATCGATCAAGCCAGGAATATCGGCTATTACTATCCGTTCCTTATCAGTTTTTAATACGCCAAGGTTAGGTGTGATAGTGGTGAACGGATAGTTTGCTATTAGCGGATTAGCGTTTGACATGGCGGCTAATAGGCTTGACTTACCGGCATTCGGAAGACCCACCAACCCTACATCAGCAAGAACTTTCAATTCGAGGTTTAACGTCCTTTTCTCTCCAGGTTCCCCTTTTTCAGCGTACCTGGGGGCTCTTCTCCTAGAAGATGCAAACCTGGCGTTACCAAGTCCTCCTCTACCTCCCCTAGCGGCGATAAATCTATCTCCTGGCACGATGAGGTCAGCGTAGACTTCTCCGGTTTCAGCGTCTTTAATTATGGTTCCGCATGGGACTTTTATTATGAGGTCCTCTCCGTTTCGGCCATGGCGATTGGAGCTGAGACCATTACCCCCGTTTTCAGCTTTGTAGTATCTTTGATAAGTTAAATCAGCTAAGGTGTGAATGTTGTTAGAAGCCTCAAGTATTACATCTCCGCCTTTGCCACCATCTCCTCCATCTGGGCCCCCTTTAGGCACATATTTCTCCCTACAAAAACTAGAGCAACCATTTCCGCCTTTTCCTGCTTCGACAATAATTTTAGCTGTATCAACGAATTTCAATTCAAGAACACCACCTAAAAGAAATAGGGCCCAAGATAAACTTAGGCCCTTTATATGTCCTCTTCAGGGCATAAAAACGTTCTTCCCAAAAGCGAGGCACCATCCCGGTATGGTAACCTACAAAGAAATCGGTTCTACTGCAACCACCTTTTTGCCAGCTTTGGTGATGAACTTGACCTTCCCGGAGGCCAAGGCAAACAAAGTGTCATCTTTGCCTCTGCCCACATTTGGACCCGGGTGGAACTTGGTCCCTCTTTGGCGCACCAAGATATTACCAGCCTTTACTATCTGTCCGTCGGATCTTTTGACTCCCAGACGCTTGCTTATGCTGTCTCTTCCGTTCGCAGTGCTTCCCTGCCCTTTCTTATGTGCAAAAAGCTGAAGATCAAATCTAATCATTATGGGCCACCTCCCAAACTTTCACGTAGTCGCTGTAACCATTCTCAATAGCCTTTAAACTTTTGGCAGCTGTCTCAAGAAGGATCTGGGCTTTTTCGCAATCCTCACTGTCCAACAGATATATCCCCATGAACCCTCTTTCCTTATCTTGCTTAACATCGTAGCCGCTGCACTTCAAGACTTCCCTTATACCTAATTCTACCATTTGGACCACCGTAGAAAGGGCAGAACATACTATATCTTTGCCATATTCATCGTAGCCTGAATGCCCTTCAACTTCTATTGCTTTTATTTTTCTGCCCTCTCGGTATATTCTAACGTTGGTCATTGATTAACTTATAGCTTTACAACTCTACGGACTCTATCCTCAGGGCCGTAAAAAGTTGCCTATGGCCATATTTGCGTCTTGACTGTTTGCGTTTGTTCTTATACTTGAAAACAATTATCTTCTCGCCTTTGCCTTGCTCTTCGATAACGGCTTTCACTTTGGCGTTCTCAACATAGGGATTCCCAATGTTTACGCCAGTGTCTTGTGCTACAACCAACACCTTCTCAAGCTCAACCATTTGACCTATTTCGCCTTCAATTTTCTCAACCTTGATTATGTCTCCTGGGGCAACTTTATACTGTTTTCCCCCTGTTTCTACTATAGCGTACATCTCCATCCTCCTTCCGCTGGACTTGCAGGCGCCACGGTTTGGTCTTTGTAAGCCTGCTCCAAGCGCACAGAATTATTGCAGCTTAGAAAGTTTAAAACTCTTCCCGCTATCAGTCAAGACCTTATTGGGTGTTTTTCATTATTTGGTTTTATATCCAGCTGACATTTGTAACAAGGGCTTTTGCATGTTCTATAGCCTCTGGAGCATCTTCATTACCTGCCAGCATTCTCGCCACTTCAAGAATTCTCTCTTCTCCAGTTACTTCTTTTACGATTGTATCATCTCCGTCTTTACATACCAAAAAATGTTGGTCCGCAAGGGCTGCAATGGAAGCCTCATGGGTAACCAATATTACTTGGCATTTTGATGATAGCTCCCTTAACTTTATTCCTGCCAATCTTGCTGCTTTTCCGCCTAAGCCCGCCTCCACTTCATCATATACGAGCACTTTGGGCAACATTTTGTCTGAAGCTGCTATTTGAAGGGCCAATAGTAGTCTGCTCAACTCGCCTCCAGAGGCTATTTTTGATACTGGTCCTTGTAGCTCCTCCCCTTTTTTCAGCACAAAAGAAACCACATCCGCTCCGTTTTGCTTCACTTTGCTCGTAGGAGACAAAGAAACAGCGAACTCAAAATCCTCCATTGCTAAATCCTTAAGTATCCTGTTTACTCTATCCTCTAAAAGCAAAGCGGCCTTTTGTCTTGCTTCCCTCAACTCCAAAGCTATCTTACTAATTTCCCTTCGATTTTCCATATTAGTACTTTTTAGCTGAAGAATGAGATTTTTGCTGTTTTGGAGCCACTTCAAGTTGCTGTCCATTTCTTTTATAAACTCTATAACTTCTTCTGCTGTTTTGCATCCCGTTGCCCTTTTTACTTTTCGAAGGGTTCCAAGGGATTTTTCCATAAACGCTAACTCTTTATCCAAATCATGAGTTGAATGCTTCTTTACTACTGCCATGCATAATTTCTCAAGTTTTTCCAAGCTTTCCAGTACGATCTCTTCATTTTTCCTGATGGTTTCTTCATCAGCCACTGCAAACTCAAGCAATCCTTCTCTAGCCTCGATGAACAGGTGGGCAACTTCCTGTATCAATCCTAAATCGGCCTGACCTCCAGTAAGTCTGTCCAATGTCTCCTGGATTTTCGACAAATGCTTTCTCTTAGCTTGTATTTTTATTAATTGTTCTTCCCATAATTTTTCGCTTTGGGGATTTAAATTCAACGACCTTGCTTCCTCGATTATCTCTCTTGACTCTTCAAACTTTTTCTTTATGCTCTCTTGTCTTTTGAGAAGTTGAATGAGCTCTTTTTCTTTCTTTACGGCTTCTGCGTAAATGTCAGCAAGCTTGTTTTTTATTGCTAAAAGATCTTCTCCCCCTGCTCCATCAAGAAGGTTAAGTTGTTTTTGTGGATCAAGAAGTTCAAGCTGGGAAAACTGGCTTTGTATCCCCATTATTTTCTCCATGATGGTATTTACGTACGATAAAGGAGACAGCTTGTTTTGGATATAGGTTTTGGTTCTACCATTTATGGACAGGGTTCTTTTTACGAAAAGAAATTCATCTTCGCCCATTATTTCAAGTAGTTCATCGTCATCAGTATTAGTTACATGAAAAACTGCTTCTATGTGGGCTTCATCCTTACCTGCCTTTATAAAGGTGGATTGAGCTCGTTTGCCTGCAACAAGCTCAAGAGCCCTTATTAGGCTGCTTTTTCCGGCACCGCTCTCACCAGTTATGACAACGAAAGAGCCTTTGAGTGCTAAGGAAGCTCTTGAGATACCACCTATATTTTTGAGGTGTAGTTCTCTTAGCATAATGTACACATCTCTCCTTAAAGGATGAAAATATAACAAGGCGGAAAGTTATTCGTACGTGTGGCCCCATTTGAATTTTTCTTGTAGAAGGGCATAATAATCCCTGCCCCGCAGCGTTATAATGCTTATGGTTTTTTCTTTGTCCAGCCACATGTCTATTCGATCCCCTGGCAACAATTCATATCCAAGCTGTCCATCTTGAGTCAGCATGATCTCCCGATTTTGGCCCTCCGGAACTATGGTTATTATATCGTTATCACTCAATATCATTGGTCTTGAGTAAAGAGTGTGTGCACATATTGGAGCAAGAATCACACAAGGAACGTGAGGTGGAACTATAGGTCCCCCTGCGGATAATGCATAAGCCGTGGAGCCTGTAGGAGTAGAAATTACTACTCCATCTGCTCTGAGATCCGTGAGGTGTCTTCCATTTACGTAAATTCCCAAGCTAACCAGCCTAGCAAAGGAACCTTTGGTAACTACTAAGTCATTCAATGCAAAGAGTTGATGCTTTTTTGAGTCTTCCCTATATATTTCTCCATGGAGTAACCTTCTAGATTGAATCGTATATTCGCCCTTAACGATTAGCTCCAGGTCCTCTTCGGCTTCATCTTTATTGCCACAGGAAAGGAAGCCTAGCTGCCCAGCGTTAATTCCGTATAAAGGAATATTTGCCCCGATTACGTATCTAGCCGCCCTTAAGAAGGTTCCATCTCCTCCTAAGACGATTGCCACGTCCACATTCTTTTTCCACTCCTCGTCAGGAACCTCTGGAGTTCCTAACACATGAGCTTCATGAGGTGGAAGGAGCATAGGTATCCCTTTTGTTTTACTCCACCGTAGCAGTCTTTCTGCTATGAGTAAAGCTTCTGTCTTTTTGGTATTTATGAGCATTCCAATTTTAAGGTTATTATTTTTGTTCAATTCGTATTTCTCCTTCCTTGTAGCTTTTGTTACATGAAACTTTCTTTCTCATGTGAGGACTTGACTACTTCTTCCAGCTTTTCTTTCGTTATTTTAATGTTTTCTTGATCTGTTTCTCCATTTTTCTTTAGCAAGAAAAGAAACTCTCTGTTGCCTTTTGGGCCCAGTATCGGAGAAAAGTCTGCATTACACAACTTGAAATTCGTCTCCTTATCTATGAAGTCAAGTAGTTGGGATAAAACCATCAAATGCACGTTTGGATCTTTTATTACCCCATTTTTCCCTACTTTTTCTCTTCCTGCTTCGAATTGGGGTTTAACTAAACATATGCAGTAGCCATTGCTTCTCAGTAGTTTTTCTGCTACAGGTAGTATTAATTTTAAAGATATAAAAGACACATCGATGCTTATTAGGTCAATGGTTTTTTCGAACATCTCAGGAGTAAGGTATCTAGCATTGGTTCGTTCCATTACCTTTACCCTTGGATCTTGCCTTAGTTTCCACGCCAATTGCCCGTACCCTACATCTACGGCATATACCATCCTGGCGCCCCTTTCCAACAGCACCTCGGTGAAACCTCCTGTGGAAGCTCCTATGTCCACACAACAGCATCCCGTTGGATCTATGCCAAAGACGTCTAGTGCCTTAATGAGCTTATATGCTCCTCTACTAACCCAACTTTTTTCTTCCGAGGTCAAAACAACATTACTGCCTTTGGATACTATGGATCCAGGTTTCCTTACAGGAATTCCATCCACTAGTATTTTCCCTGAAAGTATTAGTTCTTTTGCCTTGTTTCGGGATTCAACCAATCCTCTTTCTACTACTAGCACATCCAAACGTTCTTTATCAGTTTGCAAGGTATAATTTCACCACCTCTTCAGCGGTTAAGTTACATGCTTTTAGCTGATCTTGTCTTGAACCATGAGGGACAAATTGGTCCTGAATGCTTATCGATTTTAGTTTAACAAGGAATCCCTCGGTGGCAGCAATGTCACATATAGCTTCCCCTAGCCCTCCGGCCTTGTAACTTTCTTCGATAACTATTATTGTCACATGATCAGATAAGAGCTTTTTGATAGATTCCGTATCTAGAGGTTTTATGAAACGAACGTCGAAGATAGAGGGTTCTGGAAGACCTTTCTCTCTCGCTAGGGTGCATGCTTCATACGCAGTAACCAGACCTGTTCCATAGGTGATTATGGCCCATTCTTGGCCTTTTTCAAGCAGGATTCCATTCCCCCAAGGGGTACCGTATATGGAGCCTCTACCGACACGCAAAGGAGCAGTTCCTTTGGGGAATCTGATCATACATGGTTCATTTTTATTGAGGGAACCTTTGAGCATGTATTCTAATTCCATTAGGTCCCTAGGCGCCATTATATTTAGACCAGGTATACTTCGACCCCAGCATACATCCAAAAGACCATGATGAGTTGGTCCATCCTCTCCAACCAAGCCGGCTCTATCCACTGCAATCACCACAGGAAGCTTCTGCATGGCGATATCTATAACCAGTTGGTCTAAAGCTCTTTGCAGAAAAGTTGAGTATATTGATACTATAGGTTTAAGGCCTCCTGCAGCCAGACCTGCCGCGAAACTAAGCATGTGTTCCTCAGCTATGCCCACATCAAAAAATCTGTCCGGAAAGGTCTCATGGAACTTATGGAGTTTGGAGCCCTCCTTCATTCCTGCTGTAAGACAAACTATTCTTGGGTCATTTTGTGCAAGATTCAAAGTAGTCTCGGCTAAGGCCTCACTCCAACTTTTGGAGGACCATTCTATGTTGTAACACTCTTTGTTTTTCTCTTTTTTTGCAGGCGAGACACCATGGTATTTTTCCGGCTTTTCTTCTGCGTATGGAACACCTTTACCCTTTTGGGTTACCACGTGTATCAGTAGCGACCTGTCATATTTTGTAGCAAGGGTAAAAATGGTCTCCATTTCCTGCAAATTATGGCCATCGAAAGGCCCCCAGTAACTTATCCCTAGTTCTTCAAACATGTTTGCCGGTTGAAGAAAGTGTTTAATAGAATGTTTGAGGTGAGATATTTTTTTTTCTATGGAGTCTCCTTTAGGTAGAGATTTGCAATGCTCTTTTATTATCTTCTTAAGCTTTGTGTAAGCAGGATGAACGCTGAGCTTAGCAAGGTGATCAGCGAATCCTCCAACGCACTGATTTATGGACATTTTGTTGTCGTTCAATATAAGTATTACTTTGCTTTTTGTTTCTTTTATGTTGTTTAGAGCTTCCAGGGCAACGCCGTTAATTAGAGCCCCATCCCCTATTACTGCTACTACATGATGGTTTTGGCCTAAAAGGTCTCTAGCTTTGGCATACCCTAAAGCTGCAGAAATGGATATGCTGCTATGCCCTCCTATATAGTGATCTAAGTGGCTCTCTGAAGGATTTGGGAAACCACTTATTCCTCCCCACTGTCTCAAGGTTTTGAATTTATCTTTCCTGCCAGTAAGTATCTTGTAAGCATAACTTTGATGACCGACATCAAAAATTATTTTGTCTTTTTCTGGATCAAACACTTTCAATAGAGAAACAATAAGTTCGACTGCTCCTAAAGATGATGAGAGATGGCCACCGTTATTGCTGACTACCGTTATAATTTCTTCTCTTATGGAGTTGCAAAGCTCTTTTAGATTTTTATCGTCGAGGTTCTTTAGGTCCTTATAGTTATTTATTTCAGAAAGAGTAACCATTCAGCGCTCATCACCCTCTAGTATGTTTAATATGTCCTTGATTCCAAATAGATTGCAAACGAAGCAAGATATTTAGTGTCCTTATCGATCTTGCTCAAAGCGCCTATAGATTTTTGCGAGTGAAGCCTTGCAAGTTTCACAGCCTCTTCAAGTCCGTAGACGGCAATAAATGTATTTTTCCCTTGGGCTTCGTCCTTACCTGGATTTTTACCTAAAGAGTTTTTTTCTCCTATTACGTCCAATATATCATCGACCATCTGAAAAGCTACTCCAAGATGAGATGCATATGATGTTAGAGCCTTTATATCGTCGCTAGAGGCACCTGCCAATTGTGCAGGTGACACAACAGCTGCTTTTATAAGCGTGGCGGTCTTATAATATGCTATTTTCCAAGGGCTGAAAAATGAATTATTAGCCTCATGCATATCCATTGCTTGTCCGCTACAAATACCTGAGGGGCCTGCTGCCTCAAGAAGAGTTTTTGCGGCTTCCATTATATTGCTTTTGTCTAAGTTACCTATCGCTGTCAAGTTCCTAATCGCCTGCTCAATTGCATAGAGGAAGAGAGCATCTCCTGCCAATAAAGCCATTGCTTCACCGTAAACAACGTGGTTTGTGGGCTTGCCTCTCCGCAATGTGTCGTTATCCATGCATGGCATGTCGTCATGTATAAGAGAGGCGGTGTGTATCATTTCGACCGCTGTAGCTAAAGGCAAGACTTCCTCTTCTCTCAGGCCGAAAACCTCGCCTACGGTCATTGTTAAGACAGGTCTTATCCGCTTACCGCCAGCCATGAGAGAGTATGTCATGGACTCCCACAGCGTATTTGGTACATTCGGCAGGCCTTTTTTAGAGATATTTCCCAAATGTTCTTCGAAAACCGTCTTTTTATTGTCATAATATTCGATAAAATCTTTCTGAAGGACATTATCTCTCATCGTCAGCTTCCTCTGTTTCAGGGGTTGTTGTGAAGACATCCTTCTCAAGTTCTTCTGATAAAATCCTGATGGTCTGCTCTGTATTCTCTAGAAAGGTCTTGCAATTTTTGACCAACTCCACTCCTTCCTTGAATAGCTCAACGGATTCTTCCAAGGTCAAATTACCAGAATCCAACATTTGGACGATCTCTTGTATTCTCTCCATGTTTTTTGTAAAAGTCATTTTCATTCACCTCGGTAGAAATTATAGACTATAATCTAACTACGAAGTATAAAAATATGCACATGTCACTTGCAATGTTGCAGAAAAAGGTTAAGGCGTGGTAAAATGCAGTTCGCTTGTCGAAGAAGTGGCTAGTAGTGAAGGGGGAATTATCATGGCAAAGGTTTGCGAATGCTGTGGCAGAGGGCCTGCGACCGGTAATAGAGTTAGCCATTCCAATCGTCACACCAAGAGACGTTGGGAGGTCAATCTCCAGAGTGTAAAGGTTGACCTTGGTGGAAACGAGACTCGCAGGATGAAAATTTGCACCCGCTGCCTCAAGTCTGGCAAAGTCAAGAGGGCCCTATAAGGGACCCTTTTGACTTTTTTATTATTTAGAAGTTCAAGTATACCCCAAGCCACCCCTTTTGGACGCTGACATTAATTCCTTGGTTCTCAGAGGAAGGGTGTAGTTTATTGCTCACCGCGAAGGGGTGGTGCTGTGATAATGTGTATTCCTGAAGGGGCCACACCACGTTATCTATGCTTACTCCGATACAATGATCCGATAATGCTAGCAAAGAAATGTTTTTAGGTAACTTTTTGAAATCTAGAGAGATCGATGTTTTTCCTTTCAAAAAATACAATATCTCCTTATCATCAGCCATAGCAATGGTCGAAATACCCCACTCGTCTGCCCAAACCGCAGAGTGGACAATACTGTAAAGGTGGTCAAACCTCCCTCCCCAGCATCCTGTCAGTAATATAGAGGCATTTTCACATCTGTTGCTGGCTTCCTTCAGTGCCAACTGCAGATCCGTCAAATCTTTCATGGTGGGGTAAGTTACAAGCTCCACCATGGTCTTTTGGGCTCTTGTCAGTTCTTCTTCGCTTATGCTGTCCTTATCACCTATATACAAGGTTGGGGTTATACCTGCTTCCAAACAATAGATTAATCCTCTATCTACAGCCCAAAAGGGGTATCCTTTTCGGACCAGGAAAGAAAGCCATTTTTTATCGGGTCTTCTCCCACCAGCCACAAAAACTAACACTTTGCCTAAAGATCTCTTGGAGAATGTTGCTTCAACTTGAGGTAATTCCAGGAAGCTCTTTGTTCTCATACGTTGTCCCTCTTTAGGTGCTCTCCCAAGATTTGTTTTGCCTCTTCAAGGTCCACCAATATATCCCTAGGTTTAGCACCATCAGGAGCGCTCACTATCCCCAAACTTTCAAGGGTATCGATCAACCTTGCGGCTCTCGTGAAACCAACGCGAAGCTGTCTCTGTAATCTACTGGCAGAGGCTATACCCGTTTGCATTATTATTTCTAAAGCTTGCTCCAAGAGGGGATCATAGGATTCTACAACTTCGTTTGGGTGATTGTTATTTGCTGTGTCTATATCGATGTACTCTGGTTCTCCAAATAGGCGAATTAAGTATTCTATAAAGTTTGTTATAGCAGTTTCGTTTATCATAGGTGCTTGCATCCTGACCGGCTTGGAGAGCCTAGGAGTGAGGAACAACATATCCCCACTGCCTAAAAGTTTTTCTGCTCCTGCGATATCTATAACAGTTCTTGAATCAGTTTGAGATGGCAGAGTGAAAGCAACTCTGGCTGGTATGTTAGCCTTTATCAAACCAGTTACAACGTTAACGGAAGGTCTTTGTGTAGCTATTATAAGGTGCATTCCGGTGGCCCTCGCCATTTGGGCAAGCCTACATATATAGTCTTCCACTTCCTTTGGAGAGGTAAACATTAAGTCTGCCAGTTCATCTATTACAATTACTATATAGGGCAACCGGTCCTTTGGTAAAACCTTGGCATTATATGTTTTGAGGTCTCTTGCTCTGGCCTGAGCGAATTTTTCATAACGTCTTTCCATTTCAGACACTGCCCAAGCTAAGGCATGTACTGCCTTTTTAGATTCCACAACGGGTGGCATAAGAGTGTGAGGCAACTTTTCAAATATCTTCATCTCAACACGTTTAGGATCTATTAGTAAAAGGCGCATTTCCTCTGGACGTCTGGCATAGCAAAGGGAGGTTATGCAACTTGATATAAAAACACTCTTTCCTGAGCCTGTGGTTCCTGCTACCAATAGATGGGGTAGCTTCTCTAAAGGAACGGTTAAATGTCTTCCGTCCACTGTTGTTCCTATCGCGATAGGCAGATCTCCTTCTGATTCACTAAAGGATTTATGTTGGATAATGCTCCTGAGATGCACCGGCTTTCTCTTTGGATTGGGTATTTCCACACCAACATATGTAGTTCCAGGTATGGGAGCTTCTACCCTCAAGTTAGCTACGCCCAGAGCCACGGCAAGATCGTTGGTCAAGGCTGCAACTTTGCTCACCTTTACTCCCGGAGCAAGCTGTAACCTGAACTGGATAACTGTTGGGCCAACTACTACTTCAGCCATCTGTGCTTCTATGTTGAACTCCCTCAGCGTGTCAATTATATTGTTACTTTTTTGATCTATTAGTTCCTGGCTAAAATCCTTATCAGAATTAAAGGTTTCTGGGCCTAGGATATCTAGAGGTGGGGGGAAAACCCCCTGTTCGACTTCGCAAGTTAGCGGTAGTTCGCTATCTTGTTGTGCAGTTTCTTCTTCATCTATGGCTTCCAGTGAGTTCGAACATTCAACAGAATTTTCTTCTACCACCAGAAATTGGCCCACTTCTTGCCCTTTATGCTTCCTAACGACTATGTCCTTGACTTTAGGGCTTCTAAGATCGCTCTCAGTTTGGTGACTGTCTTCTTGTGATGCTTTACTATCCTTTTGGGGTGACTGTGCTTTTTCGAATAATGATTCCATTGCAAGTTTAATCTTTCCGTATGAAATGAAATCCAAAAGCCACAGTGCAATAAATACTGCAGCAAACCCCAAAAGAATGGTACCAAAAGGGCCTGCAAACATAAGTAGGCTATTGGATATTACCTGTCCATACAGTCCAGGCGTCATCCATGGGCGTAACTTTATCAATACTGGGAATCCTGAAGTTTTATACAAATGTAAGGCCAACGACAATGCGAAATAAACCAGAACTGTCGCAGCAAGCTGCCGAAAGAAGTGGGGTATGGGTTTCTTGATTAAAAGGGCAATGAAGCAATAAAGCCCAAAAGCCAAAGGGATAATTGCCCCTCCTCCACCATATAACATTATGTATTTATGAAGAAAATGGCCGATCCTCCCCGTGTAAAAGCTAAAGTATGAAGCTATAAAATACAAATCTAGTAGGATAGCCAATAGAAGCGTGATATTTCTGCATAGCGCAAGGCGCCTTTCGGTGAGGAAAGGTTCTTTTATTTTTTGTTGAGCCTTATCCCGCTTTTTGCTTCCTTTTTTCTGTTTTTGATTACGAGAGAAAAAGACATTTCCCAACATTTATGCGTGTGATCCTCCCACAATTATCTCATCTATTAGAACAGTTGGCTGTCCATCAGTTACAGGTACTCCCTGACCTGATTTTCCGCAAACTCCAGCATCAAACATTAAATCCTTCCCAATTTTTGTTATTTTATTGAGGACCTCTGGTCCATTTCCTGTCATTATGGCATTTTTTACGGGATATTGTATTTGTCCTTTCTCTATGTAGTATCCTTCTGAAACATGAAACACAAAATCACCTGTAGTGGGATGCACTTCGCCCCCTCCCATTTTCATGACTAAAAGGCCTTTTTGAACAGAGTTGATAATTTCTTCACTTTCATAGGTTCCATTACCTAGTATAAACGTATTCGACATCCTAGGAATGGGAATATGTCTAAAAGAAGCCCTTCTGCCATTTCCAGTTTTTGGTAGATCGTATTGCAATGCGGAGGCAATGTCGGTGAGGTAATTTTTAAGTATGCCATTCTCTATGAGTATGGTCCTCGAAGCTTCTGTGCCCTCATCGTCAAAACAATAGCTTCCGTATAGATCGGGTAATGTAGGATCATCCACTAAGGTTATTTGTTCGCTTGCTACCTTTTGCCCTATTTTATCTTTATAAACGGAGAAATCTTTATTGATAATGTCAGCTTCCAATCCATGTCCTACTGCCTCGTGGATCATGGTTCCTCCACTTTTACCGCTCAATACGACTTGCATGACTCCTGCGGGGCATGGTTTAGCTTCAGATTGTAATAAAGCTCTTTTGATTGCTTTTTCTCCCATTTTCTCTAGATCATTTTTATTTAAAAAGGCATCTAAATCCAAAGCCATTGCGTGGGATTCCATTCCCGTATAAAGGATGCCGTCTTTCTCAACGACTACATGTATGTAAACTTTTGAGGAATCTCTTTTTTTGTTTACGATCTTACCTTCAGAAGAAATGATCTTTATCACGCTTTTTGATGTACTAATGTTTATGAGCACTTGTTTGATCGATGGAGATGCCCTTCGTATCTTTTTCTCCAAATCCACCAATATTTCGATATTTGGAACCTTTACATGTAACCTATCAGGAATCAGATCCTTGTTTTTGAAGTTTATATCCTTTGATGTCATTCCTGCTTTTTCTTCGCAATTCTTCAGACAGGCTCTTATTGCATTTAAATCCGTGCCATTCGAGGAAGCGTAGACAGTATTTCCATTAAGGAAAAAACGAACCCCCGTTCCGTGGGTGTGATTTGATTTTACTTCTTCTACTTTACCATTATCTAGACGTACTGTGTGAGAGTCCGTTTTTTGCAAAAATACATCGCCGTGATCCAAGTTTTTCTCGCTCATATATTCGCTTATTTTGAATAGGTCATCCATAGCCTTACCAGTCCTTTCCTTCTAAGGTGAATTATTTGCTGTCTTGCTTATTTTTTTTATTCACCTTTATTGCCTTTAAATGCTCTTTATAACTTTCACTAAAGATGTGGCTGCCATCTTCTTTAGCTACGTAGAATAAATAGGAATGCTTTTCGGGGAATATCGCAGCCATCCACGAACCGATGGAAGGAATACAAATGGGTCCAGGAGGTAATCCCTTAACAAGATACGTGTTGTAAGAGGATTCTATTTTCAAATGCTTGTAAAGAACCCTATTAAGCTTTATTCCCTTTTCTCCCCATGCATATACTACAGTAGCATCAACTTGTAGCGGCATGCTTTTACTTAAGCGATTGTAGATCACACCTGCTATGGTTTTCTTTTCTTCCTCCAATGCTGTCTCCTTTTCCACTAAAGAGGCCACCGTAGCTATTTTAAGCAAGTGATCTTTATTTAGGTTACTTTGCCCTATAACGCTTCCCACCCTTTTGTACCACGCTTCTGATGCGGCTTTTACAGCTTGTGAAGCATAGCTTTCTCCGGGGATTACGTAATAAGTATCTGGCAGTAGGAATACGATTCTATCCTCAGCCCTTTCTGGAAGAATATCTCGCACGGAAGGGTAAAATGCCCCTTTTTTCTTAAGTACGTTCGAGAAATCTTCGTTATAATTATTTTTGAAGTATTCTTGTATTTCTCTGTAGGTTTTGCCAGGATAAAGGGTAACCTTCTCAGTAAAAGGTTTTGATGTCTGCAATTGTTTGGCGACTTCCCAAGGGGAGCCAGGTTTTATTCTATATATGCCTGGTTTTATACTTCTATCTATACTTAATTTTACCATCCAGAATATTAAACCTTCAGGATCGTCTACCAATCCCTCCTTGGATAGTTTTTCTGCAACTGTTTTTCCAGTTTCACCTGTTGCTATCAGAACGTTTTTAGGTTCTCCCCTTCCGAACACTTGGTGTTTCTCTATATATGTGGGTGCCCAGGCTATGAGAAAAAAGAAATAAATGAAAGAAACAACCAAAATCACATGTTGAAGTACGAAGCTTATTTGAGTTTTAGTTTTTCCCACTAGAACGACCCCTCCGATATTTTTTGAGAGCATGTGCAGTTATATTATACTAACCCAGTTCCTTCGCAAAAGGAACCAGCAAAGTAATTACAACACAAATAAAGAGGTGGGTTGACCGGCTATATCCCGATCGCCCCACCTTGACACGCTAATTATATAACTTTGGTGCCGCGCAAAGATACTTACGGGTTTATTATATCTGGGTCGTCAACCACACCAAAGTAATGGTACTTACCAAACTTTATTATCTGTACCTGTACAGGCTTTACAACTTCTCCTATTTCGTTAAAGCCTTTGATGACGCCAGTCAGGCCGTCAAAATCCTTAGTGGAAGCTATTGCGTCTCTTATGGCTTTCCCATCGGTGCTTCCAGCCCTTTGAATGGCATCGACGATGATTGTGAGAGCGTCATATGCCGATGCACCTACCATGTCAGGGGCAATGCCGTAACGCCCTTCGTATTCTTTGATGAAGTTTTGTACGACTGGACGTTCGTCATCCCTATTGAGATTGGTAACTATAATGAATCCTTCAGCTGCAGATGGGCCAGCCAGCTCAACCAACTTAGGAGAATCAGCGCCTTCTTCACCTAGTATTATGGATTTGATACCCATTTCTCTGGCTTGTTTTAGAATTGGTCCAGTCTGGAAATAGTAACCGTTGACCATTATCAGATCGGGGTTAAGTTCCTTGATCTCAGAAAGGTATGGTTTGTAGTCTTTTTCTTTGAAGGGATATGCCTTTGAGTATACTATCTCTACACCTGTTGTTTTGTTTTCTATGTACTCTTTAAAGCCCTTTGAAAGAGTTCTTCCAAAATCTATATCAGAATAAAGTACAGCAATTCTTTTTGCTCCCAGCATATCTGTTGCAACCTTAGCTGCCGCCTTGCCTTCTACTTCCGCTAGGAATCCATTTCTGAAGCAGAAGTCACCAGCTTTTGTTATATCAGGGTGTACGGCATAGGCTGCCACAAAAGGAATTTGAGCTTCCTGGAAAAAGGTAGCCACCGCTCTTGTCGGCATGCTGTAAGAGCCACCTACTACTGCTACCACTCTGTCTTGCCCTATTAACTTATGGGCAAGGGAAACGGCTTCCTTTGCGTCCGCTCTATCGTCGTAAACTACCAACTCAACCTTTTTGCCCAGTACCCACCGCTCGCATTGATCTTGTCGACTGCGATGTTAACCGAGTTTAAGACACTCTCACCGTCAGCTGCCGCAAAGCCAGTAAGGGGCGCAAGGACACCGATTTTAATGGTATCCGCTGCAAAGGCAGATCCCCCAAGGAGGGTCAACACCAAAAACACAGATAACAGCACCTTTACCATTCTCATCTTAACACCTCCAATGTATTTACGTTTTTCTGAAACAATTATAACCTGTTTTATATTCCTGCTTATCCTCCCAGATAAGCCTCATGGATTCGTGGGTCGCTTGCAACCTCTTCTGCAGTTCCGCTAAAAGTAATCTCTCCTGTCTCGAGCACGTATGCTCTAGTAGATATCTCCAAAGAAGCCAAAGCATTTTGCTCCACCAAAAGCACCGTCTTCCCGTGTTTCCTGTTGAGTTCTTGCAGAACCTCAAAGACTCTATCTACCAAAATGGGCATGAGCCCCATGGAGATTTCGTCTACCAATAAAAGATCTGGGTCGGAGATCAAAGCCCTCGCAATAGCAACCTGCTGCTGCTCCCCACCAGAAAGGGTGACCGCTGCTTGTTTTTCTCTTTCTTTCAAGATTGGGAACAGTTCATATATCCAATCCAACCGCTCCTGTAAAGGAACTTGTTTTTTAATGCCATATATACCGGTCATCAAATTTTCCCATACCGTAAGCTGTGGAAAGAGCCTAGCCTTCTCTGGGACTATCCTAATGCCCATCTTGGCTCTCTCATGGGCAGCAGTGCCTGTAATATCATTGCCTTTATATTTTATTTTACCCTCTTTAGGAGAGACCAGACCCATTATGGCGTTCAAGATCGAAGTTTTACCCGCCCCGTTAGCTCCAACTATCGAAACTAACTCTCCCTCAGAAATATGGAAGGACACACCCTTAACGGCTTCTATTTCTTTATAGGCAATATGTAAGTTTTCGACTTCAAGAAGCGGCATGTTTTTTCTCTCCTTTACCCAGGTAAGCTTCGATGACTTTGGGGTCATTCTTTATCGAGTCGGGGCTTCCAGAAGCAATCATTCTTCCATGGTCCAAAACTACCATTCTATCTGATAGCCCCATTGCAACTCGCATATTGTGCTCAATCAACAAAATACCCACGCCAGATTCCTTGATCTTGAGTATCAAATCTGAAAGCTTGTTTATCTCCTCTTGCCTGAGACCTGAGAAGGATTCGTCCAACAGAAGAACTTCAGGGTTCAAAGCTAAGGCTCTTGCTATTTCAAGACGTCTCAGGTTGCCTAATGGTAGAAGGCCCGCCCTGTAGTCGGCCATATCAGCCAGTCCGACTTTTTCGAGTATTTCCAATGCTTTTTGCCTAGTGTGGTGAGTATCCCACTTCTGCCAGTACTGGAACTTTGATTGATACTTTTTCATGCCCAAAGCAGCCTCTATGTTTTGCAGAACTGACAACGAGTAAAAGGGCCTTACTATTTGGAAGGTTCTTCCTATCCCCATAGAAGCAATTTTATATATGGGAAGACCATCTATTCGCGTTCCCTTGAAGAAAATCTTTCCCGCGGTGGGTTTCAGGGCACCTGAGATCATGTTGAAGCACGTAGTCTTGCCTGCCCCGTTGGGGCCTATCAGCCCGAGGATTTCGTTCCGGTTGAGGGAGAAAGAAACGTCTTCTACCGCGTGCAATCCCCCGAATTGCTTTGAGACGTTTTCTAGACGCAAAAGTTCACTTCCACTCATTTTTTACCACCTCGGGAAAAAATTCTGAGCCTGGTTTTAACGAATCCATTATCCCCAAGAATGCCACCTGGTTGTAGGCGAATGACCAAAAGAAGCAGCGCTGCGTACAAGAGCATTCTGTAATCGATTAGCGGTCTAAATATTTCAGGCAGTAGACCTAAGATTGCCGCGCCAAGAATTGGCCCCCATACCGTGCCCATACCTCCTACAACAAGCATGGACAACATCATGACGGACACAGGAAAACCAAAATCTGAAGCACTTATAAACCTCATATAGTGGGCGTACAGGGCCCCTCCTACTCCCGCCATTGCCGTACCTATTACGAAAGCTAGAAGCTTGAACTTGATCGGTGATACACCAATTGTGGAAGCAGCTACCTCATCGTCTCTCAATGTAAAGCAGGCCAGACCGCACCATGCTTTGGTAAACCACCAGCTTACCAACAAAACCACCAGTAGGAACGATAGGCATAATACCAAAAAGGAAAAGCCATGTAGCGGCTTTCCCAAGAGCTCTACTCTAGGAATGCCACCTATCCCTAGAGCGCCTCCAAAGAAGGGCACGTACATGAAAAAGGCTTCGACAATAAAGTTGATACCTATAGTGGTTATGGCCAAGAAATCTTCCTTTACGCGCAGACTAGGAAGTCCCATCAATAATCCTATGGTCCCTGTTATTATTATCACTATGGGCAAGCTTAACCAAAAAGACATTCCTGCCTTAGTGGCAAGTATCGCTGCGGTATAGGCTCCTATTCCGAAGAAAGCCGCATGCCCTAAGGAAATTTGTCCAGCAAAACCAACAATTATGTTCAACCCCGACACAACGATGCTGTTAATAGCTATGAAGATACCGATGGTTATAATATAGCTGTCCATGATGACCTCCCTGCGCGTTATATCTTTTTTCTTACATTTCCAAGGAGTCCTTGCGGTCTTACCATAAGGACCAGTATCATGGCTACGAACGCGATAGCATCTCTAGGGAATGGTATATTTGCGTATCCAATCAACAAGGTTTCAGCTATACCAAGCAAAAGAGAAGCAAGTATAGCGCCCGGTACAGAACCTAGTCCTCCAACCACTATCAATGCAAGGGTTTTGTAAGCTGGTACTGCTCCCATTGTAGGGTAAACTTGATTGAAATATATTCCCACAAGTATTCCAGCGATAGCGGCAATGCTCGAGCCAATAGCAAAAGTCAATCTAACTATCTGCGTGCTGTTTATTCCCATAGCACTTGCTATGGACATGTCTTGCGACACTGCTCTCATAGCCAAGCCCAGGTCTGTCTTTGAGGTAATAAACCATAAGATGAAAAAGATGACAATCGAGACAATATATACCATCAAGAGCGTTGGAGATAGAGAAACGTTACCCATGGTTATCGTTGGTAAGGGAATGGAAACAGGGAATCCATGTATTTGAGGGCCTGCGATTAGACGCATCACCTCTTCCACTCCTAAAAGGAGAGCTATACTGGCTATTAGGGGGACGTAAGGGGGGAATTTAAGCAGTGGAGAATACACTACTCTTTCTATCAAGATGCCCACTATGGAACAGACTGCCATAGATGCCAAAATGGCAATCACTAAGCTCCCTGATAAGGAATAAACCGTCAGACCAACGTATGCTCCGATAGTGTAAACCCCTGCGTGGGCTACATGAAGAATTCTAAGTATTCCATAAATCAACGACAGCCCTGAAGTGATTAGCGCGTATATGGCCCCAATAGCGAGTCCGTTCATCAGCTGTTCTATAAAGAGGTCCACTTAGCTATCCCCCCATGTTTTATTTTTAAGTGTGTACTTTGTTATATAATATCCTGCCCCTAGGTTCTAGGCAAGCTTGCCTATGGCATTCTCGACGGCAATTACAATCGTCCCTTCGTCGACCAGCTGTACCATTTCCTGTATGTAGGGATGCAGAAACTCGTCCTCCTCCATGAATGGAACCCTTGCTCTTATGACCTCATAAGCAGCTGAAGTACCTTTGCCCAACTTCAAGGGCTTTCTGAAGTCTACTCCTTGAGCTGCAGTCAAAAGTTCTATCGCCAACACTTTTTTGACATTTTCCAGGATGGTTCTAGCTTTGCGAGCTGCATACATTCCCATGGATACGTGATCTTCCTGGTTTGCCGAGGTGGGAATAGAATCGACCGAAGACGGATGTGCCAGAACCTTGTTTTCTGAGACCAAAGCAGCTGCTACGTATTGAGGTATCATAAACCCACTGTTTACTCCACTGTTTTTGACGAGGAACGGTGGCAACCCATAGGAAAGCTTGTGATCCACCATCCGGGCTATCCTGCGTTCTGAAATGTTTCCTATTTCAGCCATAGCTATACCGAAAAAGTCCATTGACAAAGCCACGGGCTGACCGTGGAAGTTGCCGCCACTTATTGCTTCCCCGTCTGCTGGGAAAATAAGAGGATTATCTGTTACGGAGTTTATTTCTATCTGCATCTTCTGGGCTATAAAATCCAGGGTATCTCTGCTAGCGCCGTGTACCTGGGGAACACAACGTAGAGAGTAAGCATCCTGAACCCTGGCATGTTTGTGCTTTTCTATGATTTCGCTATCTTGGATAAGGGCCCTGATGTTTTGGGCGACTCTCTTCTGCCCTTCATGAGGCCTCAATTCGTGAGTTCTTGGATCGAATGCGTATGGCACCCCTGTCAAAGCCTCTAATGAAAGGGCTGCTGCTATATCGGCAGTTTTGACTACCGTAAAGGCATCGTGTAAAGCCAAGGTCGCTATGCCAGCCATGGCCGTAGTTCCATTGTTCAGGGCCAAACCTTCTTTAGGTCCTAAATTTATGGGTTTTAGTCCTGCTTCCTCCATTGCTTTAAGAGCTGGCATACGTCTGCCTTTATACATTACCTCACCTATCCCCAGTAAGGCGGCTGCAAGGTGCGATAAAGGACAGAGGTCTCCACTTGCTCCAACTGATCCTTGTTCAGGGATCAACGGGTGAATGCCTTCATTCAGGAAGGCAACAAGTTGGTTCAATGTTTTAAGGGATATTCCTGAAAACCCTCTTATGAGCGTATTTATACGCAATAGCATTATTGCTCTGGTTACATCTTCTGGAAATGGGTTCCCTACTCCACATGCATGGCTTTTGAGAAGGTTTTCTTGTAACTGTCTGCTCTTCTCTGGGGGGATCATGGTAGAAGCCAAATCGCCAAATCCTGTTGTTATGCCGTATATGGATTTACCCTCCGCTACCCAGGACTCTACCATTTGGGCTCCCCGTTCCACAAATGCAACGGCGGCATCATCTAAGACGACCTTTTTGCCCTTCCTTGCCACGTCTACGACGTCGGAAATTTTAAGTGAGTGCCCGTTTAGTTTTAAAAATTCCAACTAAATCAACTCCCCTCATTAACGGTAATGTGCATAAAGGAACGTAAAGTTTTAAGTGCTGTATATAGAGCATATATGTAAAATCAGTTCGTGACAATACCCGTACGGGTATTGCATAGACCACATCTTCCATCTTTTTTTAAGTTGAATATTTCTATATGATACCCTGTTCTTTTTATTATCAAAGCGTTACATTTAGGGCAAAAGGTGTCGTTTCCTTCTAAGATGTTGCCCAGGTAGACAAATTTGAGTTTCTCTCTAGCCAAGTCTGCGTATTCCTTCATCTTGTCTAGAGGAGTTGGTTCTTTATGCCATTTATAGTTTGGAAAGTACCTGCTTAAATGAAAAGGTATGTTGGCAGATATACTTGAAAGCCAGTCAATCATTGAAACAAACTGTTCTGTAGAGTCGTTTATGCCTGGCACTAAAAGGTGAGTTATTTCAACATGTACACCAGCCTCGACAGATGTCTCTATGGTGCGTTTTACTGGTTCTAGTGAGCCATGTAGAATGGAATAAACTTTTTCAGAAAAGCCCTTGAGGTCTATGTTCATTGCACTGATATAAGGTAACAACTCCCTTAAAGGGGGGGCGTTAATGTAGCCATTTGTGACTAATACAACATGGATGTTCTCTTTTCTCAAAACTTGGGCTGACTTTAATACAAATTCAAACCATACAAATGGTTCGTTATATGTGAAAGCAACGCTTTTTAGGCCGTTTTTCTTCACCAACTCCACTATCTTTTGAGGGGTAATCTCTATCAAATCCACAGAGTCTGCCCATCTCGCGATGGGCCAGTTTTGACAAAATGGACAATTGAGATTGCAACCCACAGTTCCAAAAGACAATATGCGACTTCCTGGGAACCAATGGTACAGAGGTTTTTTCTCTATTGGATCTATTGCTACGCTGCTTGCCTTACCAAAGTTCAAAGTTTTAAGAGAAGAGCCATAGTTAAATCTAACACCGCAAAATCCCCTTTTGCCTTCAGGAATGTTGCAGAAATGAGGACAAAGTTCGCATATTACTATTTGATCTTCTTTACGCCACCACATGGCATCATGCAATGTATCCACTTTGGACCCCCCTTATTCTTGGCTCTCAGAGTACCTCCTCACAGTAAACCTTTCAATTGTGGCTCCTTCCAGCGATGCGATTCCTGCTTTCATCATGGCGATTTTTATCTGATCCTCTACGGTATTAACTCCAGGCAGGTCTGGCAGCAGTACTCCCTTGGAAAATCCTTTGCTTATCACTATTCCGTATTTCTTGGGGTTAAGCATGTCCAGTGAGTGGATCCTTTCCAATGGGGAAAGAACATCAACTGATACTACTATTTCAGGTAGCTCATCTTTGTTCATAGGCAAAAATCTGGGGTCCGACGTTGCGGCTGAACGGGCATTAGCAGCTATTTCGTCTGCTAGACAATCATAAACAGGTGATATAGTCCCAATACAGCCCCTAAGGGAACCATCTTTTTTCTTAAGAGAAACAAAACATCCACTTGGCCTCAGGAGGCTTTCATCCCATTCCTCTAGCGGAAAGGCTTTTACGTCTATTTTCTCTCTGTTGATCAACCACGCTTCGATAGACCTTCGCGCTAAAAAAGTAAAAGGATTGAAGGTCGTCATTTAGTATCCCTCCTTATCACATGAGCTCCTTTTCCACAAGGCCGTGCAGTACCCCACACCAAATGGGCCTTCATAAGAGAGCACTTCAACCTGCTCCCCCGAGATTAGCCCCAACATAATCAGCACGGATCTCAGGCCACATTCCCCGGCGTTAACGATTACCCTCTCATTGAGGCTAAAAATAGGTTCTGGAGAAGAGTTTTTCAAGGATGAAACCACTGCGCGGTCAAGGATCGCTCCTTCTTTCGTGTATCCTGCTGGTGCGTCAGGAGTCAATGTGTGAGAGAGATCGCCACTTGCCAAAAGACCCCATCTCTCATTGGATATGTAACTTCTTAATATTTTCCCTAAGGAATAAGAGTCAGCCAGAGAAAGTCCTATAGGATTTACCAATATAAGTCTTGGTAATTTCTTGCGGTTATTATTCAAAAAGACGAGAGGTACCACAGCTCCATGATCTAGAGGGTAGATTTCTTTACTGTGTACGGAAACAGAAATGTGTTTTTTTATATGATTCAGAATACTTTCCCCTTCCCCGCCAGGACCTTCCATTTCTACCTTAAGTTCAGGAGCACCAAAATTTGCAAGAGAGCCTTCATATTTTTGTGCTAACTCAACGGCAAGATAGCCTAACTTGTAGTAATAAGCATGAGGATCTACCAAGAAAATGTATGAGGTCGAATCAACATCTATTTGGGAAACTAATTTTTTGATACCTTCCACAGTTGACAAACATCTTCCCAACATTGGTCCTGCAATTTCTTTATGAAGTATAGGAGCATGCGGCATGAGAGCTGCCCAATCCCACATTTTAATCCCTCCTTTTTGCTTTTGCCCTATATATATTATATAAAATTATGAGTTTTTTCTTTATTCTGCTAATATATAAGCTAAGAGATAGTCGCCTTTTTGCTAAGACCCAGACAAAAGAGGTGAGATAGAACTTGTTCAAAGAAGAAACCACAAAAGGTGAGTTGAGTGTTATTAAAGCGTTAGACAGTCTGGAAGAGGCCTTAGATGCCCTACTGAAAAAGAATGCATCATCCTTGCCCCCACAGAGTAACAACCCTGACGATATAAGTATTATGGGATTGTTTTCGACGGGATTCAATGAGAAAACCTTCACAGCTGTCGTGAACGTGGTTACTCTACCTCTTTCTGTTGGTGCAAGGTTGCTCCTGCTTGGCTATGTGTTGAAAAAAGCGGTGTGGGGCGAAAGTAGGTGCTGTTTCAACGAAATTGCATCGATGGTAGGTATATCGGATAGGACTGCATACAGGGCGTTGAAAGAAATAAAAGAAAGCGGCATGTTTAAAGTGGATTCAAGGCCGGGTATAGGGGTTTACATTGAAACAGAAAACCTAGGCCTAAACCTCAGTGAAGAGAGCAAAATGCTACTTAAAAGCAAGATAGAGGACGAATTCATACTCTTCAAATGATGAGCATGGCATCTCCGAAGGAATAAAACCTATATCTCAGCTTTATGGCCTCCTGATAAGCATTCATTATATTTTCGTAACCTGCGAAAGCAGATACTAAAAGCATCAACGTGCTTTTGGGAAGGTGAAAGTTGGTTATTAGCGCATCTATGATACGAAAAGTATATCCTGGATATATGAATTTTTGAGTCCAACCACTGCCTGAAATAGCGGCTCCCATATCGTCCACCATGGTTTCTAGGGTTCTTACCACTGTAGTTCCTACAGCTACGATTTTACCTCCTTTGCGCTTTGTTTCATTTATCAATTTAGCTGTTTCGTCTGGAAGAGAACAAAATTCAGCATGCATCTTGTGCTGGCGCACATCCTTTGCTGCAATGGGCTTGAACGTTCCAATACCTACATGGAGAGTTACATGTGCTATCTTCACACCCTTTCTCTCCAATTCATCAAGCAATTTGGGAGTGAAGTGCAGCCCCGCAGTAGGAGCTGCAGCAGAGCCCAATCTTTCTGCAAAGATCGTTTGGTAGCGGTCAGGCTCAGCATCTGTAGAGCGTATGTATGGAGGAAGAGGGACCCTGCCATATGTTTCCATCATTTTGAAAGGGTCCGTTCCCTGCTCAAATAGGACTCTTCGTGTCCCCGAAGGCAGGGATTCTGCGATTTCAATCTTCTCTCCCCCTGGAAAAACAACCTTGCGTCCTGGTTTTACCCTCTTGCCCGGTCTTACCAGAGCCTCCCAGGCCAAGTTATCATGACTCAAAGGGCAAAGAAGTAGCACCTCTATCTCTGCTGTTCCTCCTTCTTTCTTGCCAAAAAGCCTTGCGGCCATTACTTTTGTATTGTTTAAAACAATGACATCTCCTTTTCTCAGGTACGAAGGTAGATCTCGAAACACGGCATGGTTTATTTCTCCACTATTGCGATGAAGAACGAGCAGGCGAGAAGAATCTCGAGGTTCAGCGGGACTTTGTGCTATGAGTTCTTCCGGCAAGTGATAATCATATTTTGAAAGATCGTATAAGTTGCAATTACTAATGTCCATATTCTTTAATAACCTCACTTGTTATATGCTTTCGCGAAGAAATATCAATATATTTTCTTCAGTTTGGTTCCAGGATAATAGTACATGAGTATTTTTTTGAAGTCCCAACCGTGTTCAGCCATGGATTTAGCTCCCCACTGAGACATTCCAACGCCGTGCCCCCAACCTCTGCCTTCCAAGACCAAAGCGTTGCCATTGCTCGAAGCAAAATAATAAGATGTCTTTGATTTTGTCCCACTTTGTCTTTGAAGAGCTACTCTGAGATAGTGGGGTTTCCTTTCAGGATGTACCAGCATGTCCATTAGTTCTTCTGTAGAGAAAACTCCTTCTTTGACGAGGGAGGACAATAGCTTCCCATCGTGGTCATTAAGTACAGCCTCTTCAGAAAGCTGATTTGAAAGTCTCCCAGTAGGGGTGGAACGATTTTTGCCTACTCCTTTGATTTCGAAGTTAGTGCTTCTAATTTTGTCGCTGCCAGCTATCATTCTAAATTTACTGGCCTTAATTGTTTTTCTTCCACCGGTTCCTTCAATCAGTATGGAAACTGCTCTTCCTCCTTCATCTCGTTTTGCTATAGTTATCCGTTGTATTTTCCCAAGGTTGATACCATTTTTCCTTAGTTTGCTTTCAAGTTCGCCCAAAGGTATGACTGCTCTCCAATTGGAATAAGGAGATACGTACGAAAAGGGTTCCTTTTGGGCTTTAAGGTAAGGAATGTTACCACTCCAAACATCCCAGACGTTTGCAGTGTATCCTCCGCTGTCAGAATGGTAAGGTGTAACTGCCAGTTTACTTCCGTAATAGAGCACCAAACCCTTGGTGCTGGTTATTGCCCTATCTAGTTTGGGATCTTCTGCGTTTATTCCTCTGTAGACTTGGCAGTGAGGCAATGCGCAGAGATCGAATCCCTGCGAGCTATGTTTCCCTTTATTTCTCAAAGCATAGGTCCTCGCCACTACAGCCTGGGCCTTTAAAGCTTCCATTTGCCAAGCGGGGTTTACCTCCATCTTGAGGACTCCCCTAAGGTATTGCTCCACGCTTATCACGTTGATGACGTTGAATCCCTGAGAAGAAGGATAAATTTGAAGCCATCCTCTGTACGGGCGATTTCCCCAATATATCGGAGTTTTACTGGTGATAGCTAGAGGTAAAGTAGCGGACTTGCCATTTACGTATATTTTTTTAGGAGAGTTGGTCTTTAAAAGAACCTTTCCTGAAGCCTTAAAGGTTTTTCCAGAGGCGTCTTTGAAATAAAGCATGCTCTTGGAAAAGACATACCCTGTTCTTTGGTTCGTCGCTAGGCCAATCTTCAAGGAGGTGTCAGTGGCCCATGCCGTTTCTATGCCAACCAACCCCACAATAAAGGCAAACACTAAACTTAAAATGCAAACTTTAAAAAGATTAGGCTCTTTTCTCATAATATTATTCATTCTCCTGAAATTATTTTAAAAATTTAGTAAAAAGATTTAGAAGTAGTGTTAAAATTATGCTTAGTATGAGCATGCTGGTTATTGGGAATATGAACACTACCCTTGGTTTTTTTATTACTATGTCACCGGGTAATTTCCCAAAAGGAAGATTAGCGTTGCCAATCAAAATAAAGACTAATCCTAAAAAGATAAGAACCCCACCCAAAAACAAGAACGTCTTGCCTATGCTGCTAAACATTACCATCCCCCCTTTACGAGAATGGGTTTATTCCTCCAAGTTCAATTGTTCTTGTTCCCAAGCAGGTACATTGGGCTCTATTCCCAAGTACCGATAACTTTTTATGGTCGCCTTGCGCCCCCTTGGGGTTTTTTCAATTAATCCTAATTGGATAAGAAATGGTTCATATATATCTTCTATGGTCTGTGGTTCCTCGTTAAGTGCTGCGGACAGAGTGGTGAGGCCTACCGGTCCTCCACCGAATAGGCTAATCATAACCTTAAGATATTTCCTGTCGCTTTCATCTAGCCCCATGTGATCTACGCCCAGCATCTCAAGGGCTGTTTCTGCAAGAGGACCATCTATTACGGAACAATTCTTTACCTGAGCCACGTCTCTTACCCTTTTCAAAAGTCGTAGGGCAATCCTGGGGGTTCCCCTGGATCTTTCCCCTATGACCAAAGCCCCATCTTCGGTTACCTTCACTCCAAGCACCATTGCTCCTCTACTTACTATTTTAGCCAGCTCCTCTGGGTTATATAAAGTCAGCTGCTCCACTATGCCAAATCTGGAGCGAAGCGGCGATGTTAGCAAGCCCAACCTAGTGGTGGCTCCGATGAGCGTAAATGGAGGAAGCTTAAGCCTTATGTTCCTTGCCATGGGCCCCTTACCCACAATTATGTCCAGATGATAGTCTTCCATACCTGGGTATAATATTTCTTCGACTACCGAAGGAAGCCTATGTATCTCGTCAATGAACAATACATCGTTGGGTTGCAGGTTTGTCAATATTGCCGCCAAGTCTCCTGGCCTTTCCAGGGCTGGTCCCGTTGTTACCCTCAGTTGGCCGTTCATTTCATTGGCTATTATTCCTGCAATAGTTGTTTTGCCCAACCCTGGAGGTCCATAAAGAAGGCAGTGATCCAAAGGTTCTCCCCTATTTTTGGCTGCTTCTATATATATGAGCAGCTTTTCTTTTATCTTTTCTTGGCCTATGAATTCGTCCAAAGATTTGGGACGTAGCTTTAATTCGTCCTCCGCAGGTTTGCCAGAAGGGGTAAGAAGATTCTCAGTGTTTTTCCCCATACTTTTAACTCCTAATCACTGTAAGTTTTGCGGACCTGAACTTCTTGTAGTGCTGCTTGTAGCAGCTCTTCTTCTGAAGAAAAACCGCCCTTTTTCTCCAGCGCTCCTCGTATAGCTCTTACAGCTTCGCCCGGAGAAAATCCCAGCGTTATCATGGCTTCGGTAACGCCATTACTTATATGAGCATCCAAGGCAAGGTCTGGTTTTGAGTCTCCATGTTTTAACATTTTTTGCTTCAGCTCAAAGCATATTCTTTCTGCAGTTTTTTTACCCACACCAGGGACGGTCGTCAACAGGGCTATTTCTGAAAAAGCTATGGCACGTGTAATTTCTTCCAGATTTAAGAAACGCATAAATGACATAGCTGACTTGGCTCCAACCCCTTTTACTTTCATCAGCATCTGAAACACCTCAAGCTCCTCTTCATCTTGAAAACCGAAAAGGCTGAAGCCGTTTTCGCTTACATGCAAATAAGTGTAAAGCCCTTTTTGCTCTCCTAAAATGGTCGTTTCCATGACCTTCTTTGAGCATTGGATCAAGAAACCAAACCCACCGACCATCAGTCCAATGGTATCCTGTTTTTTTTCAAAAACTGTACCCTCAAGATAGCGGAGCATCAATAGGTC
This sequence comes from Thermovirga lienii, assembly GCF_036847465.1. Taxonomy (NCBI): domain Bacteria; kingdom Thermotogati; phylum Synergistota; class Synergistia; order Synergistales; family Thermovirgaceae; genus Thermovirga; species Thermovirga lienii. Next base: position 176,184 of record NZ_DAITZW010000001.1, read on the forward strand.
CTCCTGTTTTTTGGGCAAACTCGTGTAACAAAAGACCTGCGATAGCTGTAGCCAAAGCATCGGCAACATCGTCAGGGGTCGGGGGCTTAGCCAGTCCCAAGGTTCTTTGAACCATCAACTGAACCTGCCTCTTGGTCGCACGGCCATGACCACATATTGCCATTTTAATTTGGGTTGGTTTGGGCTCCACGACCCCAATTTTTTGCAATCCAGCGTTCAAGAGTATAATTCCTCTTACCTGATATACCACCTCTGCTGTTGTGGTATTCCTCCCAAAAAAAAGCTTTTCTACCGCCAAAAGATCGGGTTTGTTTTCTTCAATCATCTTACCCAATGTAATATGCACATCAAGAAGGCGCTCCGTTAAGTTTTTTTTCGGAGACGTTTCTATGCAGCCAAAGTTTACCGCCTTAAACGTATCGCCTTCTTTGCTTACAAAAGCATATCCCAATCTGCCAATTCCCGGGTCCAGTCCCAAACACAATGACATAAATTGATTATCCTGCCATTCCTTCTAATATTTCATCAGGTATGTCAAAGTTTGCATATACTTTTTGAACGTCATCATGATCCTCCAATGCGTCCATCAATTTCAAAATTTTTGCTGCATCATCAGGAGAATTTATGGACACAGTTGTTTTGGGGATCATATCCATTTCGGTCTTCACGACCAAATAACCTGCCTTTTCAAGGGCTTCTCTTACTTCTGAGAGCAACGAGGGATCTGTAGAGATGGCATAGCCTTCTTCCGCCTTAGTCATGTCCTCAGCCCCCGCTTCGAGGCAGGTCATAAGAAGTTCATCTTCGTCAAGGTTATCTCCTTTTACGTAGATTATTCCTTTTCTATCAAACAACCATGATACGCAACCGGTCTCGCCCAGGGTTCCGCCGTTTCTGCTGAAAATATATCGCATCTCAGATGCTGTCCTGTTCCTGTTGTCTGTTAGAGTCTCTACCATTACAGCAACACCTGAGGTGCCGTACCCCTCGTAGATTACTTCCTCGTATTTGACTCCCTCTACATCTCCTACGCCTTTCTTGATGGCTTTTTCGATATTGTCATTTGGGACATTTGCCGCTCTTGCTCTCTCTAAAGCCGCCTTAAGTCTTATATTAAGAGCTGGGTCTGCTCCTCCTTCTCTGGCCGCAACCATAATGGCGCGTATATGTTTCTGAAATTCTCTGCCTTTCTTTGCATCTTGAGCAGCTTTTCTATGTTTTATATTTGCCCATTTTGAATGACCTGCCATATCTATCACCTCTACATAGTAAAATTAATTACCCTATCTTACAGATAGGTGGCGTTTTCCGTTTGTGTTCTGCTCGCAAACTTGCTTTTCTTATTTTTTCTGCGACGTCAGGTGGAACCTCTTTGCCTGCGAGATACAAATCTAGCATATGATAACTTATTCCCATTTCTTCTTCATCGGTCTGCCCTTCCCACAGTCCAGCAGAAGGGGGTTTTTTATATATCTTCTCCGGTACACCTAAATATTCTGCCAACTTGAAAACTTCCCCCTTGAGTAAGTCCCCTAGTGGCAACACATCAACTCCAGAATCTCCATACTTAGTAAAATACCCCATGGTTATCTCTGCCTTATTGCCAGTTCCGCATACAAGGAAATTTCTTTGTTGCCCAAACAAGTATAGGGCTGTCATCCTGAGCCGTGGTTTAACATTGGCTGCAGGAAGCCTTTCAAAAGGTCCTTCGAGGGCTTCTGCTTCTTTCATTAGGGTTTCATATGTCGATGTAAGATCCAATTCACGATATGGAACATCAAGGACCTCAGCAACCAGCTTGGCATCTTCTATATCAGAAGCTAAGCTCTGACAGGGCAAAATTAAAGCTAGCATATCTTTACCGCAGACTCTCCTCAGTAAGGCTGCAACAACGGCTGAATCGACTCCTCCACTGAGTCCCACAATTCCTCCAGATTTTTTGGCCTCTTTTATCTTTAAGGCCAGCCACTCACTTATTTTATCGGCTAAAAGTGCCGGATCCCTATACATTGCATCAATACACCTCTTTTATTTATATTTTTATGCCTATCTTTAGAGTTAGTTCGACACGTAACACGTGATATTCTATCATAGGTGTAAGTTTTTTAAATTGGGGGAAGGATATGAGACCTAAAGCTTTATTATTGGATGGATACGTTGACGAACCAGCATGTTTTGGAGTGCCTCCTTATATCTCACCGTACGTTAGGTATGTCTACGGTGTATTATCTTATTACAACTTTGATATTCGATACGAAACAGCGGATTCCTGGCGAAAAGTAGATAATGAAAGTGCCATAAAGGAATCCCAAATTATAGTCATAGTAGCCGGAATGACCGTACCGGGGCGCTACAGAGGTGGCTCTCCTATAACTTTATCCGAGATAAAACGTATCCTGTCTATCCCAAGAAAAGGTGTCCTTTTCATGGGCGGTCCAATCTTACATGGATACAGCCTAAAAGGTGGCACAAAGGCCATTAAGCTTGATTTGCATGGTGTGGACTGCCTTTGCTACGGTGATATTGAGGCCGTACTGGGCCACTTTTTGAAGACAAACGAAATAGACCCCTGTAGGAAAAGAACATACGATAATGATTTCTCTCTATGGGCCAGCTTGGGAGCTGAAGTGGTGATCAAGCACCCTTGGTATCCCTGGATCATAGCAGAAATAGAATTGTCCAGAGGCTGCGACAGACTTAAAGGGCATTGTAGCTTTTGTTCTGAGGGCACAATAAAAAAATATGAAGAAAGGCCAATAAAGAGTATCTCCCAAGAAGTAAAGGCTCTTTACCAGCAAGGAGTAAAAGCTTTCAGGCTTGGAAGATGTGCAAATATATTGGCCTTTGGCGGAACAAAGAATGATAAGGGGATAATGCCCAATCCCAACGCAATAGAGGACTTGTATTTATCAATTAGAACTGAGGCTCCAGATCTTGAGGTCCTTCATACCGATAACTGTAACCCTTTGAGCATAGTAAATTATCCAGATGAAGCAGCTTCAGCCCTCGAAAAAATAGCCACTCACAACACGGAAGGGGACGTTCTTTCCCTTGGTCTTGAGAATTTAGACCCGAAGGTGGCTAAACTAAATAATTTGAAAGTTGATTACAGAGGCGCTCTTTTTGCCGTGCAGTTGATCAACCAAATAGGCAATCACACCAAAAGACCTAAGGGATTACCGGCTCTGTTGCCTGGACTCAACTTTCTTTATGGGCTGCCTGGCGAAGACCGTGAGTCATTGGACATAAACAAAAGGTTCCTTGAAGAACTTATCTATGAAGGCCTTGCTGTAAGGAGGATCAATATCCGTCAAGTTATAGGGGGTTTGGAGGGGACTTATTTTTCTCAGATAATAAAAGATCATCCCAGTAAGATAAAGGAAAGAGAGTTCCATAAATGGAAGGATTGGGTAAGGAAGGAAGTTGATCCTGTTTTCCTAAAGCGAGTAGCCCCCACAGGCACAATAATAAAAGACGTCAAAATAGAGGAAATAAATGGACATATATGCTATGGTCGTCCTCTGGGGAGCTATCCCTTGCTAGTAGGAGTAATAGCTGAAGGAATCAAAGAGGGAGATGTTATACCTCAAGTGCTGATAACGGAACATGGAAGACGATCTGTGACTGGAGTACCTTGTCCTATCAGAGTAAACAGTTGCTCCATTGCCACTTATGAGGCTTTGCCAGGAATTGGAAGGTCCAGAGCCAAACGACTTCTTTTAAAAAGACCTTTTACAAACTTCGAAGAAGTTTGCTCAGCCCTAGACGATCCTTCCCTCTTGGAGCCGTACAGGGAGGAATTAGATTTTTCTGATTAGATCAAAATTTATAGCTGTCAATAAAAATAAAGGTCTTTCCTGACGTAACGAAAGTATCTGGAACACGAGGCTTTCTTCAATTTAGTCATATCTATTTTTAGTTTTATTTGCTCTTCAAAATCTGCCGTTGTCTTGGCAAGAACTGTCCCGTTTGGACTCACGGCAGATATCCCTTCTAAATTTCCACTTCTTACGATTAAGATATCGTTCTCGAAAGCTCTTGTTACCAACATAGAGGAAAAGATTTCTGCCATTTCCAGAGGACAAAATACAGGAGAACATACTACAGAGACTTGAGCTAATGCCATTGACCTAATAAATTCAGGAAAATACAGGTCATTTGCCGTAGCTACTGAAATTTTACTATCTCCAAAATTGAAGAAAAACGGCTTGTTTCCATGAACATATTTGTCTTCCCTTACATTTATGGGACCTAAATGAATTTCATCATAATGTCCAGCAACTATACCAGCATCGTTTATAACATAGGTCCTCTGAGTAAGACCTTCGTCAGATATGCATGGAATACTCCCGCAAACAATCCAACAGCCTAAGCGTTCTGCATAACCTTTAAAGGAAGCTAAAAGCACCCTTTCTATCTCTTCGGTTTTCGATGCTGGCACAAGCTGGAACTCAGGCATTAGGATCAGATCGACATCACTGTTTTCTCTGTTCAAAATTTCAGCCATACGGTCTTTTATTTGCATCAGGTTGTCATATTTATCCTTACATTGGATAATTGATATGGAAATAGATTTTTCAATCATATCAGATCACCTCTAAATAAAAATCATAACAAAAGGAGGATTACGATGGAACGGTTAGCTCGCTTCAGCATATCGCTGCCGGAATCTTTGTTGGAAGAATTTGATCGTTGGATAGAGAAAAAAGGGCATACCAGCAGATCGGACGTGCTTAGGCAATTGATTAGGAATTACATCTCAGAAACTTACTGGGAGGAAGGCACCAAAGAAGTCTATGGCACCGTTACCCTTGTTTACGACCATCACTCCCACGACACAGCGCAGGAACTTACCTCACTCCAACACGATTTCAACGACATAATAGTGTGTTCGACACACATACACATAGACCATGACCACTGTTTTGAGGTAGTGGTACTGAGGGGTTCATCTGATAAAGTGAAAGAATTTGTCGATGCTCTGAATGGCCTGAAGAGCGTTCATCACACTAAACCGGTATTCACGGCTATAGTATAAAGGCCGCCTTACAGGCGGCCTTTACCTATATTCCTCACCCTGAAGGGGCGCAACCTCTTTTCTTGCCAACAGAATCCCCCGACTCGAGGATTACGGCCTTTGAACGACATTTAGGGCATTTTATCTCGTTTTTGTCCCCTTCCAACGTAAAGATTTCTCCACACATAGCACAACGAAAGGTTCTTTTCTTTTCCTGAGTCATTTTACCTGCCCTCCTTCTTCGAGGTTTGGGCTTAAACGTTTCCTATCGTTGCCACCATTACTGCTTTTATAGTGTGAAGTCTGTTCTCTGCTTCATCGAAAACTTTGGATTGAGGTGATTCGAATACATCTTCCGTAACTTCGTTTCCTTTTACTGCAGGTAAGCAGTGAAGGAAGATAGTGTCATTGCGACCGGAAGCGGCCATAAGCTCTTTATTAACTTGATAGGGCTTCAAAAGGGCAATGCGTTCGGCGAGCTTGCTCTCCTCCCCCATAGAGGCCCACACATCCGTATATATTGCGTGGGCTCCTTTTACTGCTTCTTTCGGGTCTTCGAAAAATTCAATTGTCCCGCCAGAAACCTTGTTGAACTCTTCGCACTTTTTGACAAGTTCGTCTGAAGGTCTCAACCCTTCCGGGGAAGCTATAGCAAAATGTAAGCCCAACTTGGCCGAACCGATCATCATAGAGTTCGCCATATTGTTTCTGCCGTCACCCACAAAGACAAGCTTTATTCCCTTCAGGTACCCAAAATTTTCCTTTATCGTGAGAAAGTCAGCCAATATCTGGGTTGGGTGATACATGTCGGTCAAACCGTTCCATACGGGAACGCCAGCGTACCTAGCGAGCTCTTCCACTGTTTCTTGTTTGAACCCTCTGAATTGGATGCCATCAAACATTCTGCCTAGAACTCTCGCGGTATCCTTTACGCTTTCCTTGTGCCCTAATTGAATGTCGTTTTTCCCCAAGTATTCTGGATGTCCTCCCTCATCGATGCAAGCGACAGTAAATGCGCACCTTGTCCTTGTGGAAGGTTTTTCAAATAGAAGGGCAACACTTTTACCTTCCAGTGCATTTCCTCTTATGCCTGCGCGTTTTTTCAGTTTTAAAGAAGCAGAAAGATCGATCAAGTATTCTATTTCCTCCGGGGTGAAATCCAAAAGTGTGAGAAAATGTCTTCCCTTCAAATTTACAGCCATTTGTTTCTCCTCCTTCTAAATATATTATAGTTTATTTGTGTATATTCTCCCTGCAGATGGGCATACTCATACATCTAGGGCCTCCTCTGCCTCTCCCAAGCTCTGCTCCTTTTATTTCAAAAACTTTTATTCCATTTTCTCTCAATGCCCTATTAGATGCAACGTTGCGCCTGTAAGTTACCACTACACCCGGTTCTAATGCTAATGTGTTAGTGCCGTCGTTCCATTGATCTCTAGCCGCTGCTATTGGGTCCCCTCCTCCAGTCTCTATAAACCTCACATTGCTGATATCAAAAACTTTCTTTATACATTCTTTGAGGCTGCTGTGTTCCTTGATGGAGGTCAGGGTACCGTCTTCTTCATAATTAAGTTCCCAAATTCGTAAAGTCTCGCTGAGTCCCGGGTAAACCGTGAATGCGTCGCGATCTACCATTGTAAAAACAGTATCCAGATGCATAGCGGCCCTTGTCTTGGGGATATCAAATGCCAGTATAGTCTTGACGGAAGAGCTTCTAGCTAAGCGGCTGCCCACGATTTGCACGGTTCCAGCGGAAGTTCTCTGGCTAATTCCTATTGCGACTACTTTGTCAGAGAGGACCAGCACGTCACCACCTTCGATATGATATGGATATGTGTCTCTTGACTGAGTGCCATAAAATATTTTTAGTCCCTTAAAATAAGGATGGTTTTCAAATATATACTTGGCATATAGAGGTTCCTTCTTTCTAGCTTCGAAGTTCATAACACTTACTACTACACCATCCTGCACGAAACTGTAAGGATCTCTTTGGAAGTAAAGGTTAGGCACTGGACGAATCAAAAAATCGTAATCGCCTATAGAATTAAGGACCAAGCTAGTACAAGGACTCAAAATCTGTAAAGCTTCCTTCTTAGTCAATCCTGCTATCAATATCTCTGCCAGTTCGTCAGAAGGCATGGCCATCAATTCGCTTAGGAGTGCCATTGAAAGAGGTATATCAAGGGCTTCCAGTGCGATAACGTCTTCCAACAAAGATTTTCTGATGTTTTCATCTTTTAGTATGTGAGATAGACAATTTTTGAAATAAACTACTTCAACTCCATTGTCTCTTAATAAGTCAGCAAAAGCATCATGTTCCTTTTGAGCTTCTTCCACCCACAGGATATCGTCAAATAATAGATTATCCTTATTATCGATGGTTAAACGTTCTAATTCTCGGCCCGGCCTATGAAGCATAACCCTTTTAAGCCGTCCAATTTCTGAGGTAACGCTAAAAGCCGCACTCTTCTCCTTCATTTTTCTCCCCCTCTAATAAACCTTACTAAAAGTGAAGTTTATTTTATTACTGCTTATTATAAAACAAGATGTCTCAAAATGCACTACGTTTTGATATATTTCCAAAAAAGTGGAAGGCAGGGTTAAACCCTGCCTTCCACTTTGGTTAATTCTTCAGGTTCAAAGCTTCGTTCTGGTGCTTGGCTGGGTATAAAACCTCGCTTGACCTCCATTGTGGTGACTTTCTGCGCTTTAAGATAATTTGTTATGTGCTTAAAGGCCTTCCAAGGGTCAGCCTTAGTCCCACATGTAAAGAGATCTATGGCGGCGTAGCCGTACTCTGGCCATGTGTGTATTGTCAGATGGGATTCAGAAATGATAACAACGCCACTTACTCCTTGGGGAGCAAACTGCCTGAAGGCCACATCCAAAACCGTGGCACCAGCCAACTCGGCAGCTTCAACCATGGCAGACTGAACTCCCTTCAAGTTATCCAATTTCTCAGGTTCGCAATCATAAGCTTCAACCAATATGTGCATTCCCAAATTAGAAGAAGTCTCAAACAACCTTTTCCACCCCCCACAATAACAAAGCTTCTCTGGCAATTTTAGCTGCCAATACTGAGGTTATGTTATTGATATCCAATAAAGGACAAACTTCTACAATGTCCATTCCTACAATATTCAAAGAGCTCATAGTCGTCATGAAATTTAGCACTTCTCTGTAATCTATAACGCCTCCTGGTTCGGGAGTACCTGTTCCAGGTGCGATGGAGGGATCAAAAATGTCTATGTCAAGGCTTATATATATGGGTTTATCCTGCAAATCATTAATAACGTTGGACAAAGCTGAAACTATATCCTGCTCCTCAAATAACCTGGTATTGTTTTTGCCCCACTCGTATTCTTGCTTTGTGCCAGATCTAATTCCAAATTGGTACAAGTTTGAGGGGGTATCGAGGCACTCCTCTGCCACTCGCCTCATAACGGTTGCATGAGTAAATCTCTCTCCATGATAAGTATCGCGCAAATCCGCATGCGCATCTAAATGAATGACATGCAAACCGGGGTGAGTCTCTGCTGCGGCCTTTATCAACCCATAAGAAACTAAGTGCTCCCCTCCAAAGGAAAGCACTTTCTTCCTATTTTTGAAAAGGTGGTTTGCTACTTTATAAATTATATCTAAAGCTATCTCGATGGGCCTGCACTGTAGAACCAAATCGCCAATATCAAAGAAATTGACATCCTCAAGATCCCTTTTTATCGAAAAGCTAAAGGTTTCAAGATTCCACGATTCATCTCTTATGGACTGTGGAGCTTTGCTGCTACCTGGCTGTCTAGAGACTGTGCTGTCCAACGGCGCACCTAACAATATCCACTCCGCTTTCTTGAATCCAGACGCACTAGCAGAAATAAACCTTTTCAATTTTACTTACCTTCCTCCCCCTTTAAAAGCTGCACGACAAAACCAGGCAAAACGAAGGAGGCCTCATGCAAGGACCTGCTGTAATATTTTGTCTTTGCAGGCACATCTCTAAGGGGCTTTGCAGGGTCAGGACCTTTACTTCCGATCGTATACGTCCACATGCCTGTTGGATAGGTAGGCATAGCACCCCAGCACATTTTTACAATTGGAAAAACTTTGGACATTTCATTATAAGCATCTTTAACTATGTCCGCTTCTGCGAAAGGCGATTCAGTTTGAGCAATCATCATACCATCTTGTCTTAATGCGTGAAAAACATCTGAATAGAAATCCCTTTTAAAAAGTCCTTCTGCAAAATCTACAGGGTCTGTGCTGTCAACTATAACAATATCGAAGAAATCTTTTCTTTCCTTTATAAATTGAATTGCATCCATCGGTTTGATTTCAACTTTTTCGTTATCAAGCTCGCAACTTACTGAAGGGAAATATCTTCTTGATGCATTGATTACCTCTTCATCGATATCTACCAAATAGACCTTTTCCAATGAAGGGTGTTTCACAACTTCTCTAACTGTTCCTCCATCCCCTCCTCCTACGACTAAAACTCTTCTGGGGTTAGGATGGGAACACATTAAGATGTGGGCCATCATCTCATGATATGTAAACTCATCTTTTTCTGTTATCTGAATTGCACCATCAAGCAGCATTACCTTCCCGTACTCTAAGGTGTCAACAACTAAAAGATGCTGATACGGGGTATCTTTGTTGCATAATACCTCTTTTATCCTTAGGCCAAGACGCATATTTTTAGTCTGGTACTCAGTAACCCAAAGATCTGCAACTCTCTTTTCCATTTTTCACCAACCACTTCGCTAAATTTTTTATTTTACAGTTATAGCTTATAGAATAAGGGGCAAGAGGCTATAACGGAACCGCACACCTCAACTACGTGATCTATAGCCTTAACTTTTACTTCTTTTAACTTTAAACCCCTCATATCAAAAGCTTCTACAACCATGCTCTCTACCCTTTGGGCAGCTTCATCGGCCTTACAGAAACCAGAAAATTCCATGATCATGCCGAAACTATCGGCGTCTTCAGGAATTCCAACGCCAATGGCAGCTGCTATGGTTTCACCAGGCACATCGCTTGTTATGGAACCATAGGCAATTGGCAAAAGTGCGCCAAAAGGCATGTCCATCTTCTCCACGTAGACGCAGCGAGGGGGAAGGACACTGCTGACCCTCAAAAGATTCATGTTTCCTATCCCTGCATCAAGTAAAGCTGCATCGAAAGCCGTCAGCTTCTCTTTTCCCTCTCCCTTACCAACTGACAACGTAAACTTCTCAGGTATTGGCAACATTTCCACTGCCTCCTAGCTATTGTTATTATGATACCTTTTGAAAAACGGAATAATTATAACGTTACAGGGGTACATGTCAATTAATAAATTTGATTGATGCGAAATTTTGTTTTATTATAAGTGCTTGATGAGTGTTTTTACATAGGTTTCAATATCTTCGACAGAACATTTGCCTACTATCTTTCCGTGCTGGAAAAAGACCACACCACTTAAAGTCCCCGCTACACCCAAGTTTGCGCTTGATGCCTCCTTGGGACCGTTAACTTCGCAGCCCATTACTGCTATGGTCCAATCTTTTGGGAACTTATCAAGTACTGGTTCTATTGCCTTTACGAGGGTCTGCACATCGATTCTCTTTCTGCCACACGTAGGACAGGACACGAGATCGGCTCTAAAACGCCTAATTCCGAGAGCTTGAAGTATCTCCTGCCCCACTTTGATCTCCTTAACTGAAGAGTCCGTTAGGCTTACCCTTATCGTGTCGCCGATCCCTTGGGATAACATTAAAGCTATGCCCACGCTACTTTTAGTTACTCCATGTACTCCTGGTCCTGCCTCCGTGATACCTATATGCAGTGGGTAAGGATACCTCTGTTTTAGCAAAATGTTGGCCTTCAACGTTGCATTTATTGAAGTTGCCTTGGCTGAAATTATTAGGTCCTCAAAGCCTTCATCCCACATGAGTTTTATTTGTTCTTCAACTGCCAATACTAAGGCCTTTGCTTGATCACCTTGTGCTCTTTCATAAAAGCTTGAAGCCAACGAGCCTCCATTAGCGCCTATCCTTATCACTACACCCCTTTCTTTTGCAGCGCTTACAATCTCTCGTAAGGCTTTTTTGTTCTTCATGTTGCCAGGGTTTATCCTTACCGAGGGGCAACCTGCTTCAATGGCTGACAGGGCCAAATTAGGGTCAAAATGTATGTCGGCCATGATTGGAATATTAGTAGACTTTATCAAACATTGGAGCTGCTCCTTAAGCTCCAACGATGGAAAAGCAACACGCAACAACTCGCAACCTTCTCTTTCCAGTTCCCTAACCTTTGATACTACTTCTTCAAGGTTATATAGGGGAACTTTAAGCATAGTTTCTACTCTAACAGGATAACCACTACCCACTCCCATTCCACTGATGAAAACACATCTACCTTTTTTATCGCTCATTCTTTTCAATCAGTTCCCTTCTCGTGTCAAAATTTTCACTAAATCTTTCCATGTTACTGCGGCCAGCAGAGAAAGTAACAATATAAAACCTATAAAATGGATATATTGTTCCCACTTTTCTGGGATCCTTCTCCTAAAGATCATTTCTGCGACTACAAGCGCTAACCTTCCCCCATCAAGAGCTGGAAAAGGGAACAAATTTAAAATTCCCAGATGAAGGTTTATCAGGGCAAGGAAGGATAAAAAGCTCCAAAGACCTTCTTTTGCAGCTTCTCCTGCCATGGACGCTATTCCCAGAGGGCCTGTGACGGATATGCCGGAACTCCCAGATATCCATCTAACAATCCCCTCCAATATTTGAACACTGAAGTTCCAAATGTAGCTTACGGATTTTAAGGTGGCAGATAAAGGGTTGTAAGTTACTCTTGAAGGCTGTATGCCTAATAAAGGGTATCCATACTCTGGATCCAAAGGAATCTCCGCAAAGATCACCCTAACTTCTCCATTAACCTTCTTCACTTTTATTTTTACTGGTCCTGGTGTTTCTCCACTTTTCTTTATAGCCTGAGACATTTCCTTCCAGTCGTGGACAGGCTTATCTCCAACCGCAAGTATGACATCGCCTCTTTCTAAACCATATTTTTCAGCAGGGTAACCCTTCAGAACGTTTCCTATTTTTGCAGAGTTCAAATCCAAAACTCCGTGAGTTGAAAGCAAAAAAGCGGTCAACAATATGGCGACCATTATATTGGTAACGGAACCGCTTGCAAGGACTATGAACCTCCTCCATGCGGGTTTCCCCATGAAATCCATCCCTGGTAACACCTGCTCGTTGTCTTTCTCTTCGCCCATGCCTGCAAGTCTTACGAACCCCCCAATAGGAATGACCCTCAAGGACCAAACTGTCGTTCCTATCCTTCTTTGGTATAAACAAGGCCCCATTCCAAAGGAAAACTCGTGCACTTGAATGCCATTCCATTTGGCCGTTATGTAGTGCCCAAACTCATGGGATATCACACATATACCAATAACGACAAGGAAAGATAAAATACTTATTAACATTCACCGCACCCCTATCATAAAATTAAAGAGACTTCTTAACTTGTTTTTTGACTAGTTTTTTGCCAACATTTACCAAATCTGAAGCGTCATCCAAAGACTTAGGTTCTCCCCCGCTATAAGAGTCAAGGGCTTTCTCTATCAGCTCAGGTATCTGTCCAAAGGAAATTTTCCCCTCGATGAAGAGATTTACAGCCTCTTCATCGGCTCCCACCAAAATCGCCCTGCAAGCTTCACCTTTTCTGGCAGCCTCCAGAGCTATAAAATAACAAGGAAATCTTTTGGGATCTATCCTCTCAAGGGTTAAGGTTCCGAAACCCAGCGGGGACTCTTCAACGGGTACATCAAGCCTTTGTGGATAAGAAAGAGCTGACAGAGCGGGCAGGAACATATCTGGGTTAAGTACAGCAAGCTGCATGGAGCCGTCAACAAATTCTACTCCTCCGTGGATTTTGGACTCAGGATGAATTATTCCCTCGATTCTATCTATGGGAATATCGAACAGTATGGATGCCTCTATCACTTCCAGTCCTTTATTCATCATGGTTGCGCTGTCTATGGTTATTTTGCTTCCCATTTGCCATACAGGATGCTTAAGCGCGTCTTTAGGTGTAACCCTTGGCAACGCATCCAGAGGATAATTGAGAAAGGGACCACCGGAAGCCGTGATGAACATTCTCTTCACTCCAAAGGGTTTACAGCTTTTTCCTAAACATTGCCAAATGGCATTATGCTCGCTATCTAGTGGCAGCAACTGGTTGTCATACTTGACGTGTTCCTTGATCCATTTACCACCAACGATAAGACATTCCTTGTTGGCTATTAGCACTTCTTTTTCGTTATCAAGCGCAAGTATAATGGCCTTCAAAGATGTGACCCCGGAAGAGGCAAAGACAACCTTGTCTACCTCGGGATCACAAACCATCTCCTCCAAAGATTCAGGGCCAAACCTCACGGTAATATCAGGGATATCATCATTTTTTTTAAAACTTCCCATTTGGGGACTGAATAAATATGCCTTTGGAGTACCAAACTTCTTACATATTCTTATTAGTTTTTCGCCGTTGCTGTAAGCAGCCGCAGAGTGTAAAGAAAACACGTCGGGATATGCATCTATTACACGTAAAATAGCGTTTCCAACACTTCCTGTGGCTCCAATCAAAGCTATCTTATACATGCCAAATCAACCCCACAAATTGCCCCAAAGAAGATACACCAGCGTGGCAGAAACTACCACGCTATCAAACCTATCCAAGAACCCTCCATGACCTGGAATGATGTTTCCCGAATCTTTTATTCCTGCCTCCCTCTTGAGGAGAGATTCTGCAAGATCGCCTGCTTGACCGAAAGTGCCGCACAGCAAACCTATCAAAAGCAATGGGATAGGTTCAAGCTGCCAAAAAAAGGATAAAAGCCCTGCACACATGAGACTTCCTGCCAGCCCTCCAAAGAATCCCTCCATGGTCTTTTTAGGACTAACATTGGGCGCAAGGGGGGTTTTACCCCAATTACAACCCACAAGGTATGCCATTATGTCACAACTCCATGTGCAAAAAAACAAAGTCCCCAGAATGAAAAATCCCCACTGATGCTCTCTAAGGATAATCATGAAAGACCACGGGAAAACACAGTAAACTATTCCACCAACGGTGCCGCTCAAACTATGGATACCGAAGCTGGTCCCAGATGCGCTTTTGCGTATTATCTCAACTAACATTACAAAAAAGGTACCCATAACCAAAGAAGGAACTATCGCATTGTAAAAATGAAAGAACGAAAGAACTAAAATCGTTATGCCAACAAAAAAGCCCGTTGCCTTTGAAACGTGAAAGAAACCTTTCAGTATGCGATAGAACTCCAACAAAGACCCCAAAGCCGCAATAGAGCAAAGAATAAACCACGGATAACCACCAAGGTAGAGAGAACCCATTATTGCGGCAACAATAAAGAAACCACTGATAGCTCTTTTTATTGTCTCGTTCTTTATGTCAAACTGCCCCATAGCGCCTTTGCCTCTTTGCATATGATTCAAGAGCTTCGTCAAAATCTTTTTCCGAAAAATCAGGCCACAGTGTCTCAGTGAAAAAGAGCTCTGAATAGCTTGATTGCCATAACAAGAAATTGCTCAATCGCATCTCTCCACTTGTTCTTATTATCAAATCAGGATCCGGTACATCAGGTAAGTATAAACAAGATCTAAAAGATACCTCGTCGATTTCGTCTATATTGGAGGAGTAAATGTCCAGTAACTTCCTCGCTGCATCTATGATTTCCTGTCTTCCTCCATAATTTATGCAAAGAATTAGATCCAAAGTTTTGCAATTAGATGTTTCTTTTTGGACTTTTACCATGGCCATTCTCACATCTTCTGGAAGAGACTCTATTCTTCCTGCAAAACGTAACCTTATGTCGTTTTGCTGTAAATCACCGCTTTTTTTAGTCAAATAGTTTTTTAGAAGGGAGAAAAGTCCCTCTACTTCTTCCTTGGGTCTCTTCCAGTTCTCTGTAGAGAATGCATAAAGGGTTAAGTACCTTATACCCCTTTTTATGGCTATTTCCAAGACTCTCTCTACAGTTTTTGCACCCTCTTTGTGGCCAAAAAGCCTTGGTAGCTTTCTTTTTTGGGCCCATCGCCCATTACCGTCCATTATTATGGCTACATGTACAGGTATATTACTTGGGCTATCTTTGTGTAATGATTTTTCCACTTTGCTCACCTTGTAATTCCATCCATTTTTGTTTTATTTCCTGTATATCTATCCATGTATAGTATTTAGGGCTTCCAACCTTCGTGGAAGCGTTCCTCAAAAGATAACTGGGATGAAACATGGGTCTTATTAAAATCCCTCGCCAGTTGAACCATTTCCCCCTAAGTTTTGAGATACCCTCTGTCGTTTTCAAAAGCCATTTTGTGGGAGTAGATCCTAGGCAGACAATTATCTTAGGGTTTACCAATATAATTTGAGACATCAGATATGGATCACAAGATGTCATCTCCTCTATGGTGGGCACTCTATTGTTGGGCGGCCTACACTTTACTACATTGGTGATGTATATTTCTTCTCTCTTGATGCCTACGGACTCGAAAATTTTATCCAATAGTTGCCCCGCTCTTCCCACGAAAGGAAGTCCCTTTTCGTCTTCTTCTGCTCCTGGACCTTCTCCTATGAACATCAAGTCAGTATTTTTGTTGCCATAACCGATTACAGCCTGTTTTCTATGGGTTCCTAAAGGACATTTATTGCACTTTTCTATAAGGTCACTGAGTTTCTCCCAGGCCCTTTCCTTTTTCTCATTGATCATCGAAAGTCCACCTCTTGTATAATCAGATCTATCCTTGCGACCTCTAGTCCCGTAAAAGTTGATATTGCGCTGTTAAGCCTTTTTTGGATCAGTTTGCCCAATTCGAAAAACTGCAATTCTCCACATATTGCCCTTATTTGTACGGAAAGGGCTACCTTTTCATCCAAGGATTTAACATCTACATCAATAACTTTAGAGACTCCCCTGGTTCCTGCTACAACAAATTTCCCTATCTGTTCTATCGCCGTAGGTTCGATGTGCAAGCTCCCGTAAAATTTAAATGGTGGCCTCACTATGGTTTTTTCTCCTTCATGCTCTTGCTTATCGGATAGAAAAACCTTCAACCGACCAACCAGCTTCCCTGCAAAGTTTCTTCTGACTTGCACATGAGATACAGGAATAACATGCTGCCCCTTGATAGCACGCTCTCGCCGGGCGTTCATTATTTCTTCTTTTGAGGCTACTTCCTCTATCCGTATTATCTTTTCTGGAGTGTTAAGCCCTAAATTGTTCGTTATCTGCTCAACCATTCCAACCGAAGTAGATATTATCATTACAGTACAAGGTTGGGCCTTCTTCAAAAACGACCTTACTGCTTCTCTATGATCCTCAAATTGAAACAAGGCTCTCCGTATGGCCTTTATTTGGTTTTTTTCCGTCTTGGCACTTCTACCACAAACAATTTGTCCCTTCCTTATTACCAATCCATCGTCAATAATATAATCCGCACCTAAATCCTTTGCCACAAGCTGAGCTCTCTGACTCTTCCCAGTGCCAGCAGGTCCTACAAAAGCAATCACCTTTACTCCTTTGATCACTTCCTTTTTTGAAAATTCGGTTAGGTGATTTTTAGAGTTCAACGGAAGTCAACACCTTCTTCAAAGAGGTTAAGAATTTGTCGTTTTCCTCCGGCAGGCCTATGGAAACTCTAAGGTGTCCAGGCAATCCTAAATCGCTTCCTTTCCTTACTATTACTCCTTCTTTCAGTAACAAATCATATATCAAGTCAGATTTAGCATGTTTGATAAGCAGGAAGTTAGCGCAGGTATTTACGGTCTGCATACCCAATTCCATAAGGGAATCCAGAATTCTTTTTCTCTCCGCGATCGTTTTGAGGCGCACTTCCTTGATGTACTCCTCCTCCATCAAAGCTGCTGCTGCAGCTTTTTGCGCAATGCTGTTTACTTCAAAAACTGGATGAGTTTTATCGTAGGCATCCACTATTACTTTAGGGGCAATAGCATAGGCAACCCTCAAGGCAGCGAGTCCATATATCTTGGAGAAAGTTCTTATCACAACTACTCTACCAACCTGCCTAAACAGCTCTACCCCTGCCAGATAGGCAGCATCCTCTACATATTCTGCGTACGCTTCATCCACAATCAGAAGGATTCCTCTGTTCTCTAGTTCGAGCGCAAGCTTGAGCATCTCGCTTCTTTTCAGCATCTTCCCTGTAGGGTTGTTAGGGTTACATATAACGAGCGCTTTTGTATTCTCGCTGCAATGAGATATTAAATCTTCTATTGCCCAGTAATCTTCATCTTTCGCATTTACCTCTACGCATTTGGCAGAAGCAGCAATAGCAGCAAGTTTGTAAAGGGGGTAAGTAGGTGTTGGTAGGAGGATCTCTTCTCCAGGATTAATGATCGCGTGGAAAAGAGAATGCAAAATCCCCTCAGTTCCAGCGCCTATTATGACCTCCTGAGGAGATACCCCCCATTTGGCAGCTACCCTCTTCCTTAAAAGGTAAGATCCTGGATCGGGATATCTATGCACTTTGCTGGTTCCCTTTATTATGGCTTCTTTCACAGAATCGGGCAAAGGCCAAGGATTTTCATTTGAACAGAGTTTAACAATCTTTTCAAACCCTAGTTCCCTCTGTAACTCTTCAATAGGTTTTCCATAACGGTACTTCCCTACTGATTTCAAGTCCTCCCTAACTACTTTTTTAAGCCACATAATGCTTCCTCCTTTGTTCAGAAGCTGTATTATAACTTACCACTTAGCGCTCCCATCTTCTTCCGATGGCAATTCCTCCACATCGCCCCCCAAGGCTTTCAGTTTATTTTGAAAATCTTCGTAACCTCGTCTTATGTGACCTAATCCATACACAACTGTCTCATCCTCTGCAGCAAGCCCCGCTAACACAAGAGCAGCTCCCGCTCTTAGATCTGTGGCCCTAACCTCTGCTCCTTTAAGTTTTGGTACGCCGTTGACAATGGCGGTGTTGCCTTGTAATTCTATATCAGCACCCATCCTTTTCAACTCACTTACATGCAAAAATCTGGATTCAAAAATGGTCTCCTTTATCACGCTAGTACCTTCTGCTATGGTCAATAAAGCAGTAAACTGCGGTTGCATATCTGTGGGAAAGCCTGGATAAGGTAACGTCTTAAGGGATACTCCTTTCATTTTGCAATCTCTCGCATCAACAGTAACAGCATCTTTCTCCACTTCTACTGTCACTCCTGTTTCCTCTAACTTGGCTAAAGTGGCGTCTATGTGTTCTAGCGTTACGTTCTTCACTTTTACCTTTCCTCTTGTTATAGCTCCTGCCACCATGTACGTCCCCGCTTCTATTCTGTCAGGAATTATCTTTACTTCAGTTTCCTCTAGGGAGTCAGTACCCTCTATATGAATTATTCCGGTACCTACACCCTCTATATTACATCCCATCAGCTTTAAAGCTTCCGCTAGATTGGTGATCTCAGGCTCCCTTGCTGCGTTCTCTATAACGGTCTCTCCTTTTGCAAACACGGCCGCCATCATAATGTTCTCAGTAGCCCCGACGGAAGGAAAATCCAAGTATATTCTAGTACCCCTAAGTTCCTTAGCTTTGACATGAACTGCACCATGAAGGAGCTCTACCTCTGCCCCTAGCTTCACTAATCCTTTAAGGTGGAGATCAATCGGTCGGCTACCTATAGCGCAACCGCCAGGAAGAGGTAAGACAGCCTTTCCCATTCTAGCAAGCAAGGGGCCTAAAACGAGAGATGATGCTCGCATCTTACTGACCAAAGCCTTAGGGGTTTCCCAGCATAGATCTTCAGGCACGGACAGTATCATGCTATGATCTACATGGTTAACCTCTACCCCTAATTGCCTCAGTAAATCAGCCATGGTATATATATCTTCTAATTTAGGAACATCCTTGATTTTCAATCTCTTTCCTTTAAGCAGCAAAGAAGCTGCTATTACAGGCAATGCTGCGTTTTTAGCTCCTTGTGTCGTGACTTCTCCACTCAAAGGATTACCGCCCTTAATCAACATTTTAGAATACATTAAAATCACCTCATCCGAGTCAATAACTGCTCTTACTTTTTCCTTTGAAGTATCTTTCCATGACTTCCACTATTACCTTGGAGGCATTGCCAGAACCAAAAGGATTGCTTGCATTGAACAATCTTTCTTTCTTTCGGTTATATTCCTTGTCAACCATCTTTGAAAGTTGCTGTATGGAGACTTCCAAAATCTTATCCCTAGAGGTTCCTACAATGAATGCTGTACCACATTCTAAAGCCTCAGGCCTTTCTGTTACATCCCGCATTACCAAAGTTGGTATACCCAATGCAGCAGCTTCTTCCTGAACACCTCCACTATCAGTTAGTATCAAAGAGCTGCGGTTCATTGTCCACACAAAGTCAGGATAATTTAATGGGTCACATAAAATTACCCTCGGATTCTTACCTAATATTTCCTGTATAGTTTCCCTTACTTGTGGATTTTTGTGCATAGGGAACACTACCCATATGTTGCTATACCGTGATGTTATCTCGTTCACTGCTTCGCAAATGTTTCTTAAAGGTGTCCCCCAGGATTCTCTCCTGTGGGCTGTTACAAGGAGCAAATGAGTTTTTTCAGGAATAGCAAATAACTTCTCCTCCGACGGAACGGATAGCTTCTGCAACGTCAATCTTAATGCATCTATTACAGTGTTACCGGTTACAACTATTTTTTCAGCGTTGATTCCTTCATTTAAAAGATTTTCTCTTGCTCTAGGTGTTGGGGCAAACAGTATGTCCGAAATTTTATCTACAACTACTCTATTTAACTCTTCCGGAAAAGGTAAATGTATATTCCCACTTCTAAGACCTGCCTCAACGTGTGCTATAGGTAACTTCCTGTAAAAAGCTGCCATTGCAGATCCGAGAGCAGTAGTCGTGTCACCATGAACCATTACAGCGTCGGGCTTGGCTTCATCCAGGGCTTTACCGGTTTCTAGCAATATGGCAGAAGTAAGGTAATCAAGACTCTGTGAGTCTTTCATGACGCAAAGGTCACAGTCAGGTTCGATATCGAAATAACCCAACGCTTGGTACAACATATCAGTATGTTGCCCTGTGGCAAGAACATACGGCTCCAAGATATCTGACTTGCTCAGCAATTGGATGACTGGCGCCATTTTTATTGCTTCAGGCCTAGTCCCCACGATACAGCAAATTCTCTTTTTATGGGACATGCATAACCTCCTTATTACTTACCTAGAAGTACGATAACAAGCTTATCTTGCCTAAAATCAAACCGTACCCCATTGCTATTATGCATCCATGGATTAATAATAACAAAAACAATGTTTGTTCTATTTTAAGGCCCTTATCCAACAAAATAAAATGTATATGGCCTCTATCGGGGGTAAAAGGAGATTTACGCAAAACTATCCTCCTAGAAGCTACCCAGAAAGTATCTAAAAAAGGCACTCCACCTATCAAAAACAGGGAAAGCACGATTATTATTGGGCTTCTTTCAACTAAAAGAGGGCACATAGCAAAAGATAAGTGGCCCATACAGAGAAAGCCCAAAAGGGTGCTCCCACCATCCCCAAGAAACGTCTTCGCTACAGGGAAATTCCAAAAGAACACACCCAATGCCATAGCGGCAAGAGGGAAAAAAATTCCTATTTTCGTCGTAATGGCTCCCAATACACATGAAAGCATGAAAAGAGAAAGGGCCAAGCCATTAACACCGTCAATCAAATTGTAGGCGTTGGTTGCACCTGCAATCCACAAAACCAAAAGAGCTCGTAAGGGTAAACTCACAGGCAAAAAACATACGATGAAGGTTGATGCCAACAAATGGAAGAACAACTTTACCCATGCTGGCAGTTGCCTCATGTCGTCTACATACCCCACCAGGAAGACTACTGTTGCACCAGTAGCTATAGGAGCCATTTCAGGATAAATTCCCAATAACACAAACGAGAGAAAAAGATAACCTATCCAGCAGGTCAGGCCTCCGCCTCTTGGAATTATTCCCTTATGTTTTTTTCTGCCGCCTGGCATATCAACTATTCTAAACGTCTTTGCCAATGCAATCGACAAAGGGGTGGCGGCTATGCCCCACGCAAAAAACAACAAACTCAGGAAAGCCGCGTTTTTCCAGCTAAGTACTATTGCCTGGGTAGCCATAACCTTATTACCTATTATTTACCTATCGGGTCCCAAAAAGCCTATCCCCCGCATCCCCCAAGCCAGGGACTATGTAACCGTGATCGTTTAAATGGTCGTCCAAAGCAGCAGTGTATATGTCCACGTCGGGATGTTGGCTGTGGACTTTCTCCACTCCTTCTGGAGCTGCTATTAGACAAACGAGGGTTATTTTTTTCCCTCCCTTTCTTTTCACGAGTTCTATGGCAGCCGCAGCTGATCCCCCTGTAGCAAGCATTGGATCAAGAATGAAAATGTCTCTTTCTCCTATATCTCCAGGCAGTTTGCAGTAATATTCCACAGGCTCCAAGGTCTCAGGATCTCTGTAAAGCCCTACATGACCTACTTTAGCGTTGGGGATCAACTGAAGTATTCCATCTACCATGCCCAAACCTGCACGTAGAATGGGCACTATCGCCATTTTCTTTCCAGCAAGGGAATAAGCTACCGTTTCTGTTATGGGGGTTTCAACTTTCACTTCTTCAAGGGGAAGGTTTCTTGTAATTTCATAAACCATGAGCCCCGCTATTTCCTGCACAAGTTCCCTAAACTCTTTGACCGTGGTATTTTTGTCTCTAATAATGCTAACTTTATGTTTTACGAGGGGATGCTCAACAATATTGAGCCTTTCCACTTTCTTGTTGGTGCAATATTCCGTCCTTTTACATTTTTCATAGTTTCTTATTTTCTCTACTCTTCTGCTATGTCTGCCTCCGTCAAAGTTAGTCTCTAACCACGCATCTACCATTGCCAATGCGTCTTCTAACTTTGTAGTTCTTCCCCCTAAAGCTAGTATATTTGAGTCGTTATGAGCTCTACACAACCTAGCCATTTCTACACTGCACACCAGCGCCGCATATGCTCCTGGAACTTTATTTGCTGCAATCGACATTCCTATGCCAGTACCACAGACCAATATTCCTTTGTCACATTTTTTGTTGGCTACAGACTCTGCAACTTTCACTGCTATATCGGGATAATCCACCGACACGTCCCCGCTGTCCGTCCCAAAATCAAAAACCTCAAAATTGTCAGGCTCTAAATTCTTGAGATGTTTCTTTATTTCTTCTTTTAGGCTAAACCCTGCATGGTCAGATCCCAAGGCAATTTTCATTATCCTTTCCTCCCAATTGTTCTATATGTTTATACGTTTAAATTACCCCCGCACAAGATATTGTCAAGGAGTTCTTTGGCTACAGAGTACGGGTCCTTCCTCCTTTGAGCTAAATCATCCAACAGTTCTTTGCTTTTCATGTTCTCCCAAGCGTCCTCCACTATCCGAGCAATTTCCTTTGCCAGGATAGCTTCTACCTCGTTGGTGAGCCTTTGATATTTTTTGCGTTTCCCTTCTTCCGAATTTGTCAAGAAGAAATAGTGTTCCTCAATTTTGCTACAAAGCTCCTTTATGCCTTCTCCCTTTTCTGCAATGGTTGTTACAACCGGAGGTAGCCACGACCGTTTCGGCATCAAATCAAGCATCATCTTTACTTCTGTTGCTATCCTTTCCGCACCATCTCTATCAGCCTTATTGACTATGAAGACATCTGCTATCTCCATTATTCCAGCCTTCATTATTTGTATATCGTCACCCATTCCTGGAACTAGAACCAAACAAACAGTGTCTGCAATCTTTACTATATCTACCTCGGATTGGCCTACACCTACAGTTTCAATTATCACTACATCTTTACCACAAGCATCTAGGATCAAAGCAGCCTCATAAGTTGCCCTGCTCAGCCCCCCCAAAGAACCACGAGTCCCCATACTCCTTATGAACACATCTTTATCCACCGAATGTTGCTGCATCCTAAGCCTATCTCCTAAAACTGCTCCGCCACTGAAAGGGCTTGAGGGATCTACCGCGATAACCCCCACTTTTTTGCCCTTCGATTTCATTTCTTTTATCATCTTGTCTACCAACGTGCTTTTTCCTGCTCCTGGGCTACCAGTAATACCTATGATGTGAGCTTTTCCAGAATGGGGATAAATGGTTTTCATCAAGCTTTCTGCGTAAGGAGATTCGCTTTCAACCAGCGTAATCAACCTTGCTATTGATCTTGCATCGCCGTTAAGGGCTTTTTCAATTAGCTTCTCCAAAACGGGCCACCTCTTTCTTTATAAAATGCTTTACTTGCTTTTATTTGTTTAAGATATCTATCCCTGCAAAGGCATAAAAGGCAAAATATATGGCCGCAGCGAAAACAAAACCTAGAAGCACTCGCAAGAAAAAAATCAACGTTGGGCCCCCAGGCCACTTGCCCTCATTAATTCTCACCACGGCTCTCGATATTAAAAGCGATAAAATGAAAAAAAGTAACGCCAAAAGCGCCTGAATATTAATAGCAGGCATCTTATTCCTCCTCATCTTGAGATAATAACTACAAGAGTATTGTACCAGCTAAACAATATAAGAACACTTTACAGCGAAAAGTCCGGGAAATCCCGGACTTTTCGCGCCACAAATGTCTACTTATGTAATAATACTACAAAAATAACTTAAACTTGAGAAATACTAGTATCAAAATTGGACGAATTTATCTGCTTCAAAACATGTATAGCCACCTCTAAGGCTCTTTTACCATCAGATATTCCAACCAGCGGTTGTCTTCCTTCCTGTATACAGGTAACAAAATGCTGCAGTTCAAGTTTGAGGGGTTCCTTCTTCGGAAAGACAGGATGCTCAATAACTTCGACCATGCCAGAACCTTTTTCTCTTATACAACGATGTATGGAAACATCCTGAGTCTCGTAATTAACCGATATGAACCTTTCAGGTTCCATAATTTCCAGCTGTCTTTGTCTTTTCTCTGAGACCCTGCTAACCAAAATCTGAGCTAATGCTCCGTTGGTAAAAGATATCTGGGCAGAAGCTACATCTTCCATATTCGTTCTTATAGCTCTTCCTATTGCAGTAATGGACTCAATCTCTGAGCCTACCAAAGCCAAGATTATATCTATATCATGGATCATCAAATCCAAGACTACACCAACATCACTGATCCTTGGGTTAAAGGGACCCATACGTCTCGATTGAATGAATATAGGTTTTTTAATAATCTTTTGCACGTACTGTATAGCGCTGTTGAACCTTTCTATGTGTCCTACCTGGAGGACTAGATGTCTTGAAGCAGCAATCTTTAGCAGTTCTTCCGCTTCCTCAACTGTTGCAGTCACAGGTTTTTCTATCAAAACGTGACAGCCTCTCTCTAAAGCCCTCCGTGCAACCTCATAATGCTCACTCGTTGGAACGACCACACTCACTGCATCTGGCTTGGTGGCATCCAAAAAAGTCTCCACATTGGTATAGTGAGGAACCTTTAGAAGCTCTCCTATACTTGCTGCTCTATCTTCATTTATATCAACTATACCCACCAGCTCAGCATTCAATAATTCCGTATAAACTCTTGCATGATGAAAACCTAAATGACCTACTCCCATAACGCCAACGCGAACAGGTTTCATACAAACCACCTTCCAGGTTTTTGAAAATCTTCCCACTCAATTTAATTATCACAGGACAATATTCTTTTTGGCATCGTCAAACCACATCTGTATAATTTATAGGCTAAGATGGCCTAACAAAAAATTTCTGTCTTCCATATCTCCGCATCTGTAAGAATACAATAAATCATTGTCGCATGAGGTGCAAAGATCTACTATCCTAATCCTCTGCGCTACTAGGCCTACTTCCTGCAACTGACTCTTTATAATTCCGGCCATATCGAAAAAAACCTTATCTTTTTCTTCTTTCCAATACTCTTTTGAGAAGCAAGCGGTAGCGGATTTAGTAGAAGGGTCATTCTTCATTCTATAATAGCACTTTTTGCATATGCCCGGACCTATCCATGCTATAGCATCTTTGATATCGCTTCTTATCATCACTTTCTCAATGAGTGCCTTGGCTATGTTCTTAAGGGTTCCCTTAAAACCAGAATGAGCCATGGCAATCCATGGTTTTGGGGATAAGCCTTGAACTACTATGGGGAAACAATCAGCAAACCGCAAAGATCCGTAAACGTCTGTTTTATCAATAAATATGCCATCTCCTTCAGGCCTGCAAGGAAGATATATGGATGATGACGGTTCCAATATCGTTACCCCGTGCACTTGTCTTGGCGCTATCATAGGGTATTTACCCGTTAAATATGATATCTTCTCGGCAAGTCGCTGTGGATCGCCAAAACTTCCGTCTACTAGGCTGCCCCTCATGAACAGCTGAAATTCACCTTTGTACGGGGGAGGTGCCACGTATCTTAGTATATGCTGACCGTTGTCTTCTATTATTTCGTAATTTATGGCAAAGTTTTGCAAGGATGTACCTCCTACAAAAGCTTATAGAGTCTATCTATTAGATACAAGCTGCCACAGCATAAAATGATATCGTTGCGCTTCATGGCTTTAATTAAAGCGGATTGGAGGTCGTCCACTGGTTCACACCGCCCCTCCCATCCTATACGACTGGCAGTAGAAACCAAATTCTCAGGTCTTTCGCTCCTATCCATTCCTGGTACCGATACAGCAAAAAGGTCGCCCTTTATCTCCTTTAGTATCTTCAGGCTCTCTGCGTAATCTTTATCCTTCATAGCCGCAAAGAGAATGGAGGGCTTAACATTGGGCAAGATATTTTTCATGGAGGACACTAACGCAGCCATTCCATGGGGATTATGAGCTCCATCCAAAATAATGGTCTTTCCATTTTTTTCTACAACATCAAAACGGCCTGGCCATTTGGCTTTCAAAAATCCTTTCCGTATATCTTTCTCGGATACGGTAATTGTCCCCTCTTTTTCTAAAAGTTTTATGGCCATTAGGGCATTGGCCGCATTTCTTATTTGATGGATCCCCTTCAACGATACTTTCAAGTCCTCAAAAGGTCCATTGGGGGTATATATGTCAAATACAGTACCTGCTAGATCCATTTTCTTTAATCTAAATTCCCATTCACGTACGACAAGATGCCCTTCATTTCCGAGTCTCTGAGATATAGTTATATATAAATCCTCAACTGAAGCCTCTCCTCCTATATAGCAGCTTCTACCCTGGGGCCTTAGAGCCGAGAATTTTTCTTTTGCTATGGATAAGATGTCATCGCCCAAGAACTCCTGATGATCCATCGCTATATCAGTAAAAACCGACACTAACACGTTGGGTACAATATTCGTTGCATCCAATCTTCCTCCAAGACCTGCTTCTATTACCGCAAAATCCACATCAGCCTCCGCTAGGATAGAAAATGCTATGGCAGTAGAAACTTCAAAGAAGGAAGGCCTATCATTAATTTTTTTCAAGATCTTTTCCACTTCGTCAAGTTTATCCAACCATATAGCGCTATCCACAGGTTCGTCGCCAATTACGAGCCGTTCACCAAAGTGATGAATATGGGGACTAGAGTAAAGGGCAACCCGGGCTCCTGTTTCTTCTAATATGGACTTGATGAAACAGGCGGTAGAACCTTTACCGTTTGTACCTAAAACGTGTATAGCTTGAAACCTGCGTTCAGGGTTGCCAAGCTCCTTAAGGAGCTTGGCAACCCTGCCCAATCCTGGTTTTATACTATTGCTTGATACATCTGATATTAAACGTTCAATTTTTTCGAAGGTCTCAATTTTCTTTCCCATGTTCCAAATAATCTCATCTGAACCTTTCCAGGTTCATTTCTATCCTTTTAAGTTTCTCCTTATTATCCTCTAGCCTCTTTTTCTCCTTTTCCACTATCTCATCGGGAGCATTTGCCAAAAACTTTTCGTTGCTCAGTTTATTTTCAGATTTCTTTATGGCCTCAAGAACACTACTTTTCTCTTTCTCTAGCCTCTTTATTTCTTCCTCGATATCTATAATTCCATCTACTACCAAGAAAGCCTCTCCATAATCAGATACAGATGCCAAAGCTTTACTTGGCTTCGAGCCATCTTGCTCAATGAACTTTATGTTTTCCACCTTGGTCAGTAGCTTTATGATATCTTCGTTTTCCTTTACAAATTGTAAATCCTTTGAACCCTTTACAAACAAATAGCATTCAGGCACCTTCTCTTGAGGTGCAAGCCTTGCTTCTGCTCTTAGATTCCTTATATCTCTAACTATATTCTGTAAGGTGTTCATGTTCTTTTCTGCGTCCTGTTCTTCTACGAGATCCTGCGCTACAGGCCAATCTTCTTTCTCTAAGAACTGATTGGAGAAGCCGAACGCATGCCACAACTCTTCAGTTACGAATGGAATGAAAGGATGAAGAAGTTTGATGACATCTCTAAAAACATCCAACAGGACCTTTTGAGTCGTCCTTCTGCGATGTTCTCCCTCATCTCCCCTCAAAGCTGGTTTTGCCATCTCCAAATACCAGTCGCAAAGGTCACTCCAAACAAAATCATAAAGAAGTCTAGCGGCTTCACCATAATAGTATCCTTCTAGATACTCTGTTACGTTTTTTATGACTTTGCTCAATTTGGATTTTATCCATGTATCATGAACTCTTAGAGCAAGATCGCCGACGTGGTCCTCCTGGAAATCAGCGGTGTTCATGAGGGCGAACCTCGCAGCGTTCCATATTTTGTTGAGGAAATGTCTATAGGTTTCTATCCTCTCTTTGCTCAAGTATATATCTCTACCTTGCACCGTTAAAGCTGCCAACGTCATTCGCAGTGCATCCGCCCCATGCACATTGATTATCTCTAGGGGGTCAATTACGTTCCCTTTGGATTTGCTCATTTTTTGTCCATGCTCATCTCTCACTAACGCGTGAATATAAACATGTCTAAAAGGTACATCATTCATAAATTTGAGCCCCATCATTATCATTCTTGCTACCCAGAAAAAGAGAATATCGAATCCTGTCACTAAGAGACTGGTAGGATAGTAATACTTAAGATCATCTGTCTCCTCCGGCCATCCAAGTGTAGAGAAAGGCCACAACGCACTGCTAAACCAAGTATCAAGCACATCTTCGTCTTGAGATATGTTTTCGCTTTGACACTTTTCACAACATGTAGGATCCTCTTCCGATACTGTAACGTGTCCACAATCAGAGCATGTCCATGCAGGTATGCGATGCCCCCACCACAGTTGTCGGGAAATGCACCAGTCTCTTATATTCTCCATCCACTGGTAATAAGTATTCTCCCACTGTCCCGGGATAATTTTGATCTTCCCTTCTTTTACAACCTTGATTCCCTCTTCTGCAAGCGGCTTTGTTCTTACAAACCACTGTTCCGATAGGTAAGGCTCAATTACCGTGCCACAACGATAACAAGTCCCCACCGAGTGCTCATGCTCCACTACCTCTACTAACAGTCCAGCGTCTTTGAGCATCTCCACAATTTTTTCTCTTGCCTCAAATCTATCTAACCCCACGAAGGCACTGCCTGCCTCCTCGTTCATCTTGCCGTTCTCGTCTATTACCTGAATCTGTGGCAGATTATGCCTTTGGCCAACCAAAAAGTCATTGGGGTCGTGAGCCGGGGTAATCTTAACCAAACCCGTTCCAAATTCTGGATCTACCATGTTGTCCTCTATTATCGAAATAACTCTATTACATAGTGGGACAACCACTTTTTTCCCTATATAGGCTGCGTTCCTTTCATCCCTGGGGTGAACGGCTATGGCCACGTCCCCCAAAATAGTCTCTGGTCTGGTAGTGGCTACTACGACTCCTCCCTCTGAGCCATCTGCGAAGGGATACAGAACATGATAAAGCTTTCCCTTTTTGGGGGTATGTTCTACTTCCAAATCAGACAGGGCGGTATGACACCTAGGGCACCAATTTATAATGTACTTTCCTTTATATATTAAACCCTCTTTGTATAGTCGCACGAATACTGCCCTTACGGCTCTAGATAGGCCTTCATCCATGGTAAATCGTTCTCTTTCCCAGTCACAGGAGGCCCCTAATTTCTTCAATTGGTTTATTATTCTGCTCCCATATTCTTCTTTCCATTCCCATACTCTTTGTACAAAAACATCCCTTCCAAGGTCGTGTCTGGTCTTACCTTCCTCTTGAAGTTTTCTTTCCACTACGTTTTGAGTTGCTATTCCTGCATGATCAGTTCCTGGAAGCCACATCACATTGTACCCAGCCATCCGCTTGTATCTGCAGGAAATGTCTTGGAGAGTATTATTCAAAGCATGTCCCATATGAAGAGACCCTGTCACATTAGGAGGAGGTATAACTATGCAAAAAGGGTTCCTCTTATCATCAGGCTCTGAATGAAAAATGCCCGATTCCAACCAGCGCTCATACCACTTGTCCTCCAAAGGCATAGGGTCATAGCTTTTTCCTATTTCTCTTGCTTTCTGAGCCATAGCATGTCCTCCTCCGTTGTTGTTATTTTTAATTTTTGATCGAAAAACCCAGGTCTTTTGCCTTTTCTTCGAGTGTTGAATCTATGTAATTAATTAAAAAACTTTTCAATTCCTCAACCCCTGTTTTATTCACAGAGGAAACGCACAAAGGACCAAAAGATTCAGGAGGCATTTGCCCTGCATACTTTTTCAAGAAACTAAGTCTTTTAGTAGTAGGAACTTTATCTACTTTGGTGAAAACCACTAAACTTTGAAGCCCTTGGCTGCTCATCCAATTTTGAAGGATGATGTCATTCTCCAAAAATCCATGGCGAAAATCTACCAGATGGACTATTAGAAGAAGAGATGATCTGTTTTTTGAATAAAAATCAATTAGTTTTGCCCATTTATTTCTTTCTCCTTTATCCCTTTTAGCGTAACCAAAACCCGGCAGATCTACTAAATAGAATTTACTTTTGGCTTCCACCATGTAAAAGTTAATGCTTCGCGTCTTGCCGGGATTACTGCTTACTTTAGCTATTTTAGTCCCCAGCAGCACATTTATCAGTGATGATTTCCCCACGTTAGATCTCCCAGCAAAGGCAATCTCAGGATATCTTTCGGGAGGAAACTGTTCTTTTGTAAATGCGGTTTTTATCAATTCCCCATGCCACTTTTTCATTTTCCGTTATCACTCACACATCTATTTATTGCTTCGCTTACTTCTCCTATGAAGGTTATTTTAAGACCTTTTATCGCCCACTGGGGCATCTCCTCAACGTCTACTTTGTTCCCTTCAGGTAAAAGAACTTCCTTGATGCCGTATCGTTTGGCAGCCAAAATTTTCTCCCTTATTCCGCCAACAGGAAGGACCATGCCTCTTAGGGTTGTTTCTCCCGTTATGGCGACATCATTGCGAATTCTTTTCCCTGAAACGACGGAGTAAAGTACTGTGGCAAGTGCCACACCCGCCGAAGGACCGTCCTTAGGTATTGCTCCCTCAGGCACATGCACATGGATATCTATTTCATCCCATTTGACATCCTTAATGTTCAACTCATCCGAGTGAGATTTCAGATAACTCAAGGCTGCCCGAGCCGACTCTTGCATAACTTCGCCTAGATTTCCAGTCAAAATAATGTTTCCTTTTCCCCTCATTGTTACGGCTTCTATTATCAGGATATCTCCTCCGAATTGAGTCCATGCTAAGCCTACCATTGCTCCAACTTGGGGTTCCCGAGGAATACCAGTGTCATAATTTCTGGGCACACCTAGATATTTACGAAGGTTTTTTACCCCTATTTTTTCTGTGGCAGAGGCACCCTTATTTGATTGTTCTGATTCAACGATGCGTTTCGTCACCTTCCTGGCAATCTTCGCCAACTGACGTTCTAGCTCCCTTACCCCTGCTTCCTTAGTGTAGTCTGATATTATCCTTTTTATCGCTGTCGGTAATATTATCAACTCTTTTTCACTTAAACCATGCTCCTTGAGCACTTTGGGAATTAGATGTCTTTTGGCTATCTGGTACTTTTCCTCCATTACGTAGCCAGGGAGTTTAATAACTTCCATCCTGTCCAAAAGTGGCTTAGGTATCGTGTGCACCACGTTAGCTGTAGTTATGAACATTACGTTGCTTAAATCAAAAGGAACTTCCAAAAAATGATCCGTAAAAGCATAGTTCTGCTCAGGATCCAAAACCTCGAGGAGTGCTGCTGCGGGGTCTCCCCTGAAGTCAGCCCCAATCTTATCGATTTCGTCCAGCAATATTACGGGATTTTTCGTTCCAACCTGTCGTATCTTCTGTATTATCCTTCCAGGCAAAGAACCTATGTAGGTTCTCCTGTGTCCTCTTATCTCTGCTTCGTCTCTTATTCCTCCAAGGGACATGTTGGCAAACTTCCTGCCTGTAGCTTTGGCTATAGATCTGCCCAAGGATGTTTTACCCACTCCTGGAGGTCCCACGAAGCACAAAACTTGAGATTTTACCCTACCTGAGGCTCTCTTCCTGACAGCTAAAAACTCCAATATCCTTTCCTTTGCTTCATCCAAACCGTAATGATCTTCATCCAAAACCTTCTTGGCCAACCTTATATCTACTGTATCCCTGGTGCGCTTCTCCCATGGCATATTTATGAGCCAATCAATATATGTCCGAACAACAGTGGCCTCGGCCGAAAGGGGCGGCATCTTTGCCATCCGCTCAAGTTCATGTAAAGCTTTCTCCTGGGCCTCAGGAGGCATTTTTGCATCTAATATGCTTTTTCTTAGTTGTTCTATCTCTGAATACTCTTCTTGCCCTAGTTCATTTTGAATTATCCTAAGCTGCTCTCTGAGATAGTACTCCTTTTGGCTCTTTTCCAGTTGCTGCTTCACTTTTTCTTGAATCGACAGCTCAAGCTGGAGCAATTCTATTTCTTGAAACAAGACTTTTAAAATTTTCTCCAATCGCTCTTTCACGTCTACGGATTCAAGGATATCCTGGCGCTCTTTTATTTTCACCATTAGGTGAGACGCCACCAAATCAGCCAACTGGGATGGGTCTTCAACATCTGACAAAGTCATTAAAATTTCAGGAGGTATCCTTGGATGTAGAGACACGTACCTCTCAAATTGGTTCAAAACCGATCTCTTCAATGGTTCCAATGATTCATCATCTTGATTTTCTAGTTCATCTATTTGTTTGTAGGAGCACATATAAAAATCATCGGAATCAATTAGCTCCTCCACATAAATCCTCTTTACGCCTTCAACTAGAACTTTTACTGTTCCGTCAGGCAATCTCACCATTTGAAGCACGTTAGCGATTACTCCAACCTTATACAGATCATCAAGGCTTGGCTCCTCAATATTCACATCCTTTTGGGTCACAATACAGATCTTTCTGTCCCCATTGTTCAATGCCCACTCAAGGGCTTTCTTGGAGCGAGCTCTACCTACAAAAAGAGGAGTAACCACCCCAGGGAAAAGTACTATATCCCTAACTGGTAAAAGGGGAAGAACGGTTTTTTCATCTTTCGCCCCTGTGTCCTCCTTTAGATCGTTCATTTGATCCTTTTCCACTGTATCTTTGGTCAATCTACGCTACCTCCTCATTCTCACCCTTATCGTTGTACTCAATAATTGGTCCCTTCTTGTCCTTCACGTACTCCTCGTCAATTATCACCTTTCGTACTTTCTGAGCCTTTTCTGGGAATTCATACATCAAATCGAGCATCAATGATTCTAAAATCGACCTAAGCCCTCTTGCACCAGTATTTCGTTTCTTTGCTTCTTCTGCGATATTCAAAAGGGCTTTCTCTGTAACCTCAAGTTCTATTCCCTCCAAGGAGAATGCCTTTTTGTATTGTTTTATAAGAGCGTTTTTAGGCTCCACAAGGATTTTAACCAAATCTTCAGTATCCAGAGCGTCCATGGGCGCTATAACGGGAAGCCTGCCTACGAACTCTGGTATGAAACCATACACAAGTAGGTCTTCCGGTATAACATGCCGTAAAATCTTCCTGGCATCCAAGTCCTCCGATGCGAGCTTACCTCCAAAACCTATAATCTTTTTGTTCAAGCGCCTTTCCACAATTTCTTCAAGACCATCAAATGCACCACCACATATAAAAAGAATGTTCTTGGTATTCACCTGTATGAAATCTTGATGTGGATGCTTGCGTCCTCCCTTTGGAGGGACGTTGGCTACCGTCCCCTCAATTATTCTCAGAAGGGCCTGCTGTACACCCTCCCCAGATACATCTCTCGTTATGGAAACCGATTGAGATTTTCTGGATATCTTGTCGATTTCGTCAATGTAGATAATACCTCTCTCCGCTAAGGCAACATCATAGTCAGCAGCTTGTAAAAGTCTAACTAAAATGTTTTCTACATCTTCTCCCACATATCCTGCTTCTGTCAGCGTAGTTGCATCTGCTATAGCAAAAGGCACTTCCAGCATTCTTGCCAAAGTCTCAGCCAATAGCGTCTTACCACATCCCGTAGGCCCAATCAAAAGCACGTTGCTCTTGGCCATTTCTACTTCATCATCTTCGCTCCTGTCGAACTCATAAATCCTTTTATAATGGTTGTAAACTGCCACTGCTAAGACTTTTTTCGCGTACTCTTGACCTATAACGTATTGGTCTAAAAATTTCTTTATCTCTGTGGGTTTGGGCAAGTTGGTACCAACTGCCTTAGCAGAGGCAGGTCTATTCATGTTATAGTCTTTACTCAATGCATCGTCTTGCGTGTCTATCAAATCATTTTTTAAAATGATATTACACAAATTTATGCATTCATCGCATATGTAAACTCCTGGACCTGCCACAAGTTTCTTTACCTCTCTTTGGGATTTTCCACAAAAAGAGCACCTATGTTCAATTTCTTTTCTTCCACTCTTTCCTCTTGTAACGTTGCTCATTTATGTGCACCTCTCAATTCGCACAACACATTTTTGTATTTCGTTCATGCTATTTTACAAGAAACGAAGGGAGACCGCTATTGGACTCCCTTCGTTCGCGCCCACTTTTAAATGCAAACTCCTCACGAGTCGTGCTTTACCTTTTTTCGATTACTTGGTCGATTATACCGTACTCTTTTGCTTCTTCAGCGGACATAAAGAAGTCCCGATCCGTATCGGCCTCTATTTTTTCCCTAGGCTGCTTAGTGTGGTACGTAAGTATATCGTTCAACCTCTCCTTTAGCCTCAGAATCTCCCTGGCATGAATCTCTATGTCTACTGCCTGTCCTTGCGCTCCTCCCAGCGGCTGATGAAGCATTATCCTCGCACTTGGAAGAGCTATCCGCTTACCAGGTTCCCCTCCAGCCAAAAGAACTGCTGCCATACTGGCCGCTTGTCCTATGCAGATAGTAGATACTGGACACTTTATATATTGCATAGTGTCATATATCGCTAGACCAGACGTTATAACTCCCCCAGGACTATTTATATATACATAGACATCTTTTTCTGGGTCTTCGCTCTCCAAGAAAAGCAACTGAGCTACAACCAGGTTTGCTAGATGATCGTCAATAGCCTCTCCTATGAACACTATTCTGTCCTTTAGCAGCCGACTGTAGATATCGTATGCCCTTTCACCTCGTCCAGTCTGTTCTATTACCATAGGTATGAGCATAGGCATACCTCCTAACCTTCAGTTATTAATTATCGTTTTTTGCTTCTCCTTCACCAACTTCATCCTCGTTTTTACCAGCAGAGACTTCTTTTACTTTCATGCGCTCCATCAAATTATTGACGGTTTTTTCAAACCTTATTTTGCCTATTATGTTGGACAAACGCTCCTTGTCTTGCGCGAGAATCTGTTGCACCCTTTCAGGGTCCGCATTTACTGATTGGGCGAGCTTGGCTATTTCACGCTGAAGGTCTTCTTTGTCCACCGATATCCCTTCTTTGTCCGCTATAGCCTCCAGGACAAGAGAGCGTTTCACCAGCTTTTCAGCGTATTTTTTAAGATTCTCCATGTATTCTTCTTCGTTTAGGTTTGTCTCTTTGACGTATTCCTCCCATGACTTTCCAAAGCGCTGCTGAACCATTTTCATATCTTCGTTTTTAAGCTCTTCCATTTGCCGCTCGACCAGCGTGTCAGGCAGCTCCACTGAGCTTTTTTCGCACACTAACTCAACAGCCTTCTCTTTCAGCGCCTCTAGGCTCTCTTCATTGAACCTTGCCTCGAGAGCTTCTTTAACTTTCTGTCTGAATGCCTC
Source organism: Thermovirga lienii (assembly GCF_036847465.1). NCBI lineage: Bacteria > Thermotogati > Synergistota > Synergistia > Synergistales > Thermovirgaceae > Thermovirga > Thermovirga lienii. The sequence goes on from NZ_DAITZW010000001.1 coordinate 211,375, forward strand.
CTCGTCATTAACTTCTTCTCCAAAGACCTTTTTGAAGAGTTCTGGGCCAATTTCGGGAAGTTTCTTCTCAAAGACAGCGAGAACCTCTATTTCGTACCTAACTTTTTCTGTAGCGTTCCCGTCACCTTCATCTTCGGTCTCGTTCTTCTCTTTTGGTACGTCAAGCTCTACTTCCACTTTACTGCCAATTTCTTTGCCTAACAGGGCATCCAGAAATTCCTTTCTCAACGTATTGGGCGAAGCCTCTACTGTAGTCTTCTGAGGCTCCTGCTGCTCTTTGCTTCCCTCTACCTGCACGGAATAGCTGATCTCCACTATGTCCCCTTCTTTGATCGGCCTATCCTTCACCGGCTCTCTCTCGGAGAAAGAGGCCCTTATCTCCTCTATAGCCTTGTCAACCAGCTCATCGTTCACATCTACAACTTGCTTCTCAACCTCCAGTTCTTCTATCTCTGGAAGTTCCACTTCTGGGCGAGTCTCAAAGGTAAAAGTCAAATTGATAGGTTCGTCGTCCTTTATCTCATCAATTTCCACTTTGGGCCTGTCTATCAAGTCAAGCCCATAATCCTCCACGATCTTATCCAGCATTTCAGGGATAAGTTTCTCAAGAGCCTCAGACTGAATAGCCTCCTTGCCAAGGTGCAAAAGCAATACGTTTCTCGGAACTTTACCTTTACGAAAACCCTTGATATTAGCTCGTCTTCGCAATTCGTTAATAGCTGCCTCAAAAGACTTCTTAAAATCTTCCTGAGACACCTGAGCCTGTATTTTTACCACATTTTTCTCTTGAGATATTATTTCTGAACGCAATTACTACAACTCCCTCCAAGTTTCTTTTTTAGTTTTTGTTACAACATAAAAGATTACTGTCATAAATCTATACAACTCAAGAAATATTAGCACAAACACACATTTATAGAAAGATACAAAAGATGAATGGCGTTGCCAACAAAAGAAACCCCTCCACATACAAGAAGGGGTTTCATAAGCTTCACTCTTGGTGCGAGAGAGGGGACTCGAACCCCTACGCCCGAAGGCACTGGATCCTAAGTCCAGCGCGTATACCAATTCCGCCACTCTCGCAATTGGTGGGTCATACAGGACTCGAACCTGTAACCCCCTGATTAAGAGTCAGGTGCTCTACCAGTTGAGCTAATGACCCGATAAACAAAACAGAGAACATTCTAAAGAGAGAAAGCCACGTTGTCAACAACTTATAAGCCTTAAAATAAAGCCTAAATTAAAACAAAAGTTCCAGACAGCATCCGGAACTTTACCAACTTAAAAATGGTGGGCCATACAGGACTCGAACCTGTAACCCCCTGATTAAGAGTCAGGTGCTCTACCAGTTGAGCTAATGGCCCTTTGCATTTACCTAGCTTACTTTGGCGCGCCCGGCAGGATTTGAACCCGCGACCTACGGATCCGAAGTCCGCCGCTCTATCCAGCTGAGCTACGGGCGCTTTTGATGGGGTGAGCGAGGGGACTCGAACCCCCAACCTCTGGAGCCACAGTCCAGCGCTCTGACCAGTTGAGCTACGCCCACCATCTTTATATTATGGCGCGCTTGGCAGGATTCGAACCTGCGACCTACGGATTAGAAGTCCGTTGCTCTGTCCAGCTGAGCTACAAGCGCGTTTGAAACCTGGAGCGGGAAACGGGATTCGAACCCGCGACCTACGGCTTGGAAGGCCGTCGCTCTGCCAACTGAGCTATTCCCGCCTTTACTTGGTCGGGGCGAAAGGATTCGAACCTTCGACCCCCTGCTCCCAAAGCAGGTGCGCTAACCAGACTGCGCTACGCCCCGATATTCTACACAAACAAGACCAGCTTTACAACCCTCTGGTGGAGCTGGGGGGACTCGAACCCCCGACCTCTTCCGTGCGAAGGAAGCGCGCTCCCTCTGCGCTACAGCCCCTGGCCTCAATTCCCAAGTGCCGGCGACAATTCTAGATTCCAATAGGTACCTTGTCAAGCCCTCTGCTGCTTTATATTTTAAATTCCTGACAACTCGTGCATTTTTCGTTGAATTTAGCAGTTTCACGCGGCAATACTTGTGTATTGTAAAACATGTTGCTAAAATAGACTAGAACACAATACTTGAGTTGTTTAATGACATAATTTTGCGAAGGAGGACGACTAACATGACTGAGAAGTGGAAGGACAGGTTGACCGATCAACTGTGCAAGGCCATTTTGTCGCTGGAAACCCCAGAGGAAGTATATGCTCTATTGGAGGATATAGCGACGATTGGTGAAATTAGAGCTTTGGCGCAGAGATTGGAAGTAGCTAGGTTGTTGAGCGAAGGTTATACCTACCCTCAAATCGCTCAGCAAACAGGTGCCAGTACGGCCACTATAAGCAGAGTCAAAAAGTTCCTAGAATACGGAGCAGATGGCTACAAGACAGTACTTGAAAGGATAAAAGAATAACCTAATACTGTAACAATAAAGGAATCAATAAATTTGCAAACTTAAGGGGGGTTGCTGATCTGCAACCTCCCTAAGTTTATGACTAAATTAACAATCATCTTTTGATTATCTTTTTCAGCAAACTTTCCCGCAGCGCCATGGAACCGTTGGGGCACATTTCATGACAACAAAGACACTTTACACACTTTGCCCTATCTATGATTGGAAAAGTTTCCATTCGAATAGCATCTACAGGGCAGACTTTTTTGCATATTCCACATTTAAGACAAGTATCCCTATTGAGGAAAGGATAGAAATATACAAGGTTATGTACCATTCCTCTGATAAAAGAGGGCATCTGGGATATGAAAGATACAACCCTCTTGTAGTCGTCAATACGTAGCTCTTCCAAGGTCGCTCCAACAAGTTCGATATCATTCAATGAAGACGGGCCATATTTCCTTTCCGAAGCTGCTTTCAAAAGAGGAACACTTAAAGGATCCTCATACCCCATAAGATAGGCAGCAACCATGTCTATAGCCAGTGCATTGTTCGAAGCGAAAATCCATCCCCCTGTCCTAGGATTACCGTGAGAAGGTCCATTACCTTCCATAACTGTTACAGCATCCATAACATGGAAATCTGGCTCCCTCAGAGCATAGATATCCACTATGGCATCCAAGAACTTTCTCTGGGTAATGGAGGCGTGAGCCTCCTTTCGAGTTTTTCTGTCAGCTATGCCGAATATGTTTTTTATGCAACCTGTAATCAAGGTTTCCACATGAGTTTTTAGTTTGGCAACGTTGATTGTGGAATATTTTTCATCAAGCCATATTCGAGCAACTCTGAGAGATTTCAGACTTTTAGCATCCTCTTTTTCTACTTCAACAAGCCCCCTGTCGGAAAGAAGTTCGACTGTGGCTAAACCATCCCTAGACAGATCAGCCATGCCAGTAACTTGAAATAGCATATCCCTCTGCTCTGTGAAGATATATCCAGGGCTGTCGGCCACCACGAACTCCATGTCGCTGCTTACCGTTTCACGAACTAGTGTAATTAACCCTTTGACCACTTCGGGATGTGTAGTTACAGCCTCCTCAGGACGTCGGGGGGCCAAAATGTTAGGTTTGACAATCATTTGTTTTTTGAGTTTGGGGAATCCATCAGCTCTCGCAACAGCTTCCTTTAGGGCTTGTAGGACTTTACCCCTTTCGTACTCGTAGCATCGAGCACACCCAACTTTGTATTTCATTTCAAGCTGCTCCCTTTGAATTTAAATGTTCACATAGGTGCGCCAGAGAGCATAATTGACACCTGGGATTTAAGGCCTTACAAATGGCCCTACCGTGGGCTATCATGTTAAGGTGTCCTCCCAGGAATCGTTCCTCTGGTACCAATTCCTCCAAAATTTTTTCGATATCTTCCGGTAGAGTATTACCTCCAACAAAGCCCAACCTTTTTGAGAGCCTAGCGACATGAGTATCCACAGGGAATGCTGGAATGCCCAGATCAAACAACAACACGCAAGCTATTGTCTTTGGACCCACTCCAGGCAAAGAGCTTAAAAAACTTATTATTTCCTCTTTTTCCAGTCTTTTTAGTCCCTTAAGACTGCAAGATCCCCAAACGCCGTTCACTGTGGCCAAGATTTTCTTTATTCTTTGAGCCTTGACGTTAGCAATACCCGCGCTTCTTATTGCGTCAGCTACTTCCTCGACTTTCGCGTCAATGACTTGTTGCCATGAAGGAAACCTATCCTTTAGCGATTCCCATGCCATGTCCCGGTTTTTATCGTTGGTGTTTTGCGATAAAACCGTTTTTATCAAACCATCAATAGGATCTTCAAAGGACTCATACGAAGGCCGTCCCTCGTTGCCCCACTTTTCTTCCAAAAGATCCAGGCAGAGTATTATCTTTTCCTTGTGAGCGTATATTGGGGCTTTGTCCGTTTTTATGCTTTTAACTATTCGATTTGTCCTTGTCTTCATCTGTTTCCTTTTCTTGCTTCTCCCTAGCACAACGATCTGCCTTATCCAAATCTTTCTTTAGCCTTGCTGCTTTCTCCATCCATCCTCTCAACTTCGCCATGACTCTGCCATGAATACTATCAGGAGGGAAACAGCCTTTGTCATCAGGAACGCCTGCTTCTATTCCTGTCAGCAGCTCTATGCCTTCGTCAACATTCTTTACAGCCCAAATATGGAACTTACCCGAGGCAACTGCATCAAGAACCTCATGGTCTAACATCAGGTGCTTAACGTTTTGTTCAGGTATTATCACACCCTGCTCTCCTGTAAGTCCATTAACCTTGCAGTACTTGAAAAATCCCTCTATCTTTTCGTTAACCCCTCCGATTGGCTGAACATTACCATGTTGATCCACCGAACCCGTAACCGCTATTCCTTGCTTAAGGGGCACGTCGGAAAGAGAAGATAACAAGCAATACAATTCTGTGGACGAAGCACTATCTCCTTCGATACCTGAATAAGTCTGTTCAAAGGTTATGCGAGCCGAAAGGGATAAAGGGAATTCCTGAGCATATTTCGCCCCCAAGTAACTCTCAAGTATTAGCAACCCTTTGTTATGAATTGGGCCCGTCATCTTTACTTCTCGTTCGATATTCACTACCCCTTCGGATCCCATGTAAGTGTTAGCTGTTATCCTAACAGGGTGCCCAAAGGAGTAATCACCCATATCTACAACTGTCAATCCATTTATCTGTCCGACCTTTAATCCGTCGGTCTGGATTTTTACAGTTCCATCTTTGAAGCTGTTAAAAATTCTCTCCTCAACTAAGTTTGACCTAAATTGTTTCTCTCTCAGGGCCTTTATAACGTGTTCTTTTCTTACTACCTCCTCTTCTCCCGCCCAGGCAGAAGCCTCCACTATGACCTCACATATCTTGTTGAACTGAGTAGACATTCTCTGAGAGTGTTCGGCCAGCCTGGAAGACCACTCTATTAGCTCTGCCACAGCATCAGCAGAAAAATGTTTTAGCTTCTCCTTTTGGACGAAACCAGCAACAAAAAGTGCCATCTGTTTCTCGTTCTCCAAGTTTCTGGGCATGTCAATGTCGAAATCAGCTTTAACCTTAAAAAGTTTCTGGAATTCCGGATCATAAATGTTCAACAGATGATATAGCAAGCGACTTCCTATTAAAATTACTTTAAGATTTATATCTATTGGCTCAGGTCTAAGGGATGAAACTGGTATTATGCCCAGCTGCTCGCCTAGGTTTTCTACTCTTATTTTCTGGGTTCTAATGACTCTTTTCAGGGTGTCCCACGACATAAAGTTGCGCAACACTTCTTCGGCCTGAAGGATTAAATACCCGCCATTTGCCTTTTGGATTGCACCAGCTATTATCTTTCTGAAATCTGTCGCCAAAATACCTTGACGACTTTCGTACTCAATCTTACCGGCGAGATTGTAATATGACGGATTGGTCTCCCACACCACAGGAGCTCCGTTCTCAGGGTCGTTAGTCACAAAAACGTTCAAATCGTATCTGCTAAACTCCTGCTCACTTATAGACTCATCTCTAGCTGCAGCTACAAAAACACTGAAATTACTTATAATATCCTCCTGCAAAGCATTAAACCATTCGCCAAGTTTGCCTTCATCGCCGAATTTATCCTTCAGTTCCTGCATATAAGGCATTATCGCCGTCCTACATATCTCTGCTTCTAAAGTTTTTATCTTTTCCTTGAGTTCTTTCTCTTTGTCCCTCACTAAGCGCAAAACTTCTAGGGTTTTCTGAGAAACTTCTTCCGACCTTTTCTGAAGCTCTTTTTGCTCTTCTTCCGAAAGAGCTTCAAAATCCTCCTGTTGCATCTCTTTATACTTCGGCTTTGTTTTTTTATCATCGGGGGACGCATGTGTTTCCTCTTGGTCTTGATCCGATTCAGAATCGGAGTCCTCATCCAAAATCACTGGTATGTTCACAAACCCTTGAGGTGTCCTCTTGATGGCGAAACCCTTTGTAAGGGCCCAAGACCTTAACTCTTCCATAAGGTTGTTGACATCCTCTTGGAACTCTTTGACCAATTGAGCTTTGGCATCCTCATATTCACTATTTTCAAAGGCCTTACTAAGAACACCCTTGAGTTCCTCCACCATATCGGACATGTGCTTTGCAAGCTCAGGGCCCTTTCCCGCAGGAAGGCTTAGTGCAATGGGCTCCTCAGGGTTGTCAAAATTGTACGCATACAAATAGTCATTGGGAGCCTTTTCTTTTTTTGCGTTCTCTTTCACCCTCTCTAAGGTATAAGTCGTCCTTCCACTTCCTTGACTACCTACGACAAAAATATTGTAGCCTTTATTGGAGACCTTTAACCCGAAGGATATGGCATCCACTGCTCTTTTTTGTCCAATCAGGGTTTCCAACCCTCCAATATCCATGGTTGTCTCGAAGCCCAAATCCTTAGGATTCGTTCTTCTGCGAAGTTTTTCTATGCTCAACGGTTTTATCATTCTCCATTCCTCCCAACGCTTTTTTCAATGATGCCGCCACCTACAACCCTTGATGCTGAATATAATACCAAGGACTGACCTGGAGCCACACCATAAACAGGCTTTAAGGCCTTTACTAGGAAAGAATCCTCTCCTGTTCTGGATATAATCCCCAAAGCTGGCCTTGCTTTATAACGATGTTTAAAGGCTAGCATTGTCCCATCAGTTATTTTCTCATGTAGTACAGCATTAGTACAATGTATAATCTCTATTGACAGGTCTTCCTTTCTACCGACCACTATGGCGTTTTCTCCTTGGAGCTTGTCCACCACATACCAGGGGCCGCCGGCTAACCCCAACCCTTGTCTTTGTCCAATGGTATACTTGTGTATACCCCTGTGATAGCCTAAAATTTCACCTTCGATGCTTAAGATAGGACCTCTAGATATATTCTTCAAATTTCCCTCTAAAAAATTATATAGTTCCCCTTTACCCAAAAAACACAAATCTTCGCTTTCTTTCATTCCCTTCGCGATCTCGGGAAACAACATAATGCCTTCTTTTTGAACTTCTCGCTTAGTGGAGTTCCCATGAGGAAAAAGTAAGCGAGAATAAAAGGTTTTGGGCAGTCTGTACAACATATAGCTTTGGTCCTTGGCCGGATCTACTCCTCTGCAAAGCCTTAATCCTCTGTTGGTGGCAAAAATCCTTGCGTAATGCCCAGTGGCTACCTTGCTACAACCTTTAGTATCTGCGATCTCCATGAGGATCTTAAACTTGACCTTCTCATTGCATACAACACACGGATTGGGAGTTAGGCCAAATTCATAGCTTCCCAGAAAATCGGCAATAACTTCTCGTCTGAAAAGCTCTCCGCATTGATGGACTATGTGTTTATCTCCCAAGCCTAAAGCTTTGGCTACCTCGCTAGCTTTTTCGATGTTGTTTTCGGGATGAAATCCTTCGAAGAAAAGAGTTACAGGTATCACCTCATATCCTTTTTCACTCAGCCTGAAACAAGCCATAGTGCTATCTATTCCTCCACTAAAACCTACTAAAACCCTCTCTTTCAATTTCTATACACCTCGTTTTAAAAAGCATATCTCGGTTCAAATCAGTATTCTATGCACTTTCGGCTTGAACACCCCGAACGGTATGGGTGTTTGACTTCAACCATCTCCGTAACGTAATCGGCTACCTCTATGATCTCTTTTGGTGCATACCTTCCTGTAAGAACTATTTCCACAGAGCTCGGACGATTTTTTACCACATCCAAAACTTCCTTGATCTCAAGAAGACCGAAATCTAGAACAACGTTTATCTCATCTAAAATTACCAAATCATACTTTCCTGAGCTTATCGCTTCTTTGGCTAACGCAAGGCCTTCCTTCGCGCCCTGGTAGTCTGCTGGGTCTGGATTCTTAGGGTCCACAAAATCCGGTCTACCAGTCAAGTGGTGAGTTATATTATCAAACTTCTTGAGCCCTTCTATCTCCCCATAATAAGGCCAACCTTTCATGAATTGAATTATGGCGATCCTCGCTCCATGTCCTGCAGCTCTTACAGCTAATCCCAGTGCGGCAGTTGTTTTTCCTTTCCCGTTGCCTGTATATACGTGCACCAATCCTTTTTCCAGAAAAGCCATAAAATTGCCCCCCGCTTATAAAAATTTATCTTCAAAACTTGTTCTTGAGTATATCCCTTTTAAACATTACAATGCCTTCAGATTGGAGGTTTGTCAATGCACATGAAGGCAATTATCCTCGTAAGTGGAA